>JBBSGT010000040.1:0-11137 GCA_038253825.1 Candidatus Levyibacteriota bacterium | reverse complement strand
GAGTTAGTATTGATACCATCTCTGATGAGTATATTGCTGCCTTAGAATACAAGCTAAACTCCACTCCCAGAAAATGCTTGCAATACCTTGCCCCTTATGAGATGATGGCAAAACTTCACGTTACCACTACAGAGTGATGCACTTCCACCTAGAATTCAGGGTTATTCCCATACTTCAGGAATAGACCTATATGTGGTATTATATCGACTAGTAGAAAAAAATGAAGAATACAAAAATAATAAAGGAACAATTTAGTAATAAAAGTACAACTGAAAAAAATAATAGTGAGGCTAAATTGCTTGAACTAAATTTACTCTTTCTCTCAGAAGCGAGTAAAGTGCTCTCTTCGTCTTTAGATTATGAGACCACCCTCAATACCGTTGCAAAAATAGCTGTTCCTCATATTGCTGATTGGTGCACAATTGATATGAAAATTGGTAATAATATACAACAATTAGCAGTTGCCCATGTTGACCCAAAGAAAGTGAAATGGGCGAAAGAACTCAATAAGAAAAATCCTGTCGATCCCCAGGCCCCCACAGGTGTCCCAAATGTGCTAAGAACTAATAAGTCTGAGTTTTATCAAGATATTCCCGATGAATTACTTGTCAAAGCAGCAAAAAGCAAGGAAGAGCTAGCACTCTTGCGAAAAATTGGTTTTAGCTCTGTCATGATAGTACCGTTTCTCATCCATGGAAAGGCAACGGGGGCTATAACGTTTGTCTCTGCTGAATCAGGAAGACATTATACGACATCAGATTTAGCAATGGCAGAAGAGGTTGCAAGTAGAGCAGCCCTTGCAATTGAAAATGCGAAATTATATCAAGAAGCGCAGGATATAAATAAAAATTTGGAAGCTATCGTTGCGACACGAACAGAATCATTACGGCGTACAAATATCGAACTTGCGCGAAGTAACGGTGAATTACAAGATTTTGCCTATGTAGCTTCTCATGATTTACAAGAGCCACTTCGTAAAATTCAAGCATTCGGTAATTTATTAGAGGAAGAATACGGCGGCGTACTCGAATTAGCGGGAAGAGATTACCTTGACCGTATGCAAAATGCTGCTGGGCGAATGAGAATACTTATTGATGATTTACTTGCTTTTTCCCGTGTTACGACAAAGGGGGAATCATTTGTTTCTGTTAATTTATCAACAATTGCCCAGGAAGTTCTCTCAGATCTTGAAAGTACAGTACAACAAACGAAAGGTAAAGTGAATATTGGAATTCTTCCTACAATCGAAGCTGATCCTCATCAAATGCGTCAATTGCTGCAAAACCTTATTGGCAATGCCTTAAAGTTTCATAAAGAAAATATTCCTCCTATCGTCTCTGTCTCTGCAGAAATGGAAAAGGGAATGGATGGAAAAACAAACAATTGTGTTCTCTCTGTTGAGGATAATGGCATTGGTTTTAATGAGAAGTATTTGGATCGGATATTTACGGTATTCCAAAGACTGCATGGGAAAGGATTATATGAAGGTACTGGTATTGGACTTGCTGTATGCCGTAAAATTGTAGAGCGTCACGAAGGAACAATTACAGCCAAAAGTATGATAGCCAAAGGCACAACATTTATTGTACAGTTGCCAATACATCATAAACAAAAGGAGGTGAAACGACATGGCAAATAATGATGCAATCGTTATTCTCATGGCAGATGATGACGATGATGATTATTTATTAACAAGAAAAGCGCTGAAGAAAAGTAAATTACTCAACAAGCTTGAAAGGGTAAAAGATGGCGAAGAGCTAATGGATTACTTGCTCCATAGAAGACAGTACACAGATCCCAAAACTTCTCCTCGTCCAGGGGTTGTCCTTTTAGATTTAAATATGCCCAAAAAGGATGGGCGAGAAGCATTAAAAGAAATTAAAGCAAGTGATAAATTAAAAGACATCCCGGTTGTTGTTTTCACCACATCCAAAGCTGAAGAGGATATTTATAAATCATATAAGTTAGGTGTAAATTCATTTATTACAAAACCAGTAACATTTGAAAATCTTATTGAAGTTATCCAAACGCTTGGAAAATATTGGTTTGAAATAGTAGCATTACCCAGAGAAGTAAGCAATAATTAACTATGGATAAAAAGCCGATAAAACTTCTTTTGATTGAGGATGATAAGGATGATTATATCTTGCTGCGTTCACAGCTAACTAAAATTCCAACTACCCGTTACAAGCTTGACTGGGAAGAGACATATGAAGCAGGACTTACGAAACTTCTTCAGAGCAATTATGATCTTTATCTCGTTGACTATCAATTAGGAGTACGAAATGGTATTGAACTTATTAAGGAGGCACGTTTGAATGGGCAAACATTGCCGATTATCCTTTTGACAGGTCTGAGTAATTCTGCAATAGATATACAAGCGTTACAAGCTGGCGCAGATGATTATTTAACAAAAGGACAAATAGTAGGAGATTTACTTGATCGTACTATTCGATACGCAATAGAACGAAAAAAGTTTGAGAAGGAACGGGAAAAGTTTATGAGAGAACAAATAGCAAGTAAACTCTTAGATAAACGAAAAGACGAGTTCATGGGAATTGTGAGTCATGAGCTTAAAACACCGGTTACCTCTTTAAAAGTATTTGCGCAAGTATTGCAAAAACGATTCACTACAGTTGGTGATGATGCCGCGGCTCAACTCCTTGGAAAAATGGATGCGCAAATTAATAAATTAACTATACTCATAGGTGACTTACTTGATGTCACAAAAATTGAAGGTGGTAAATTGCAGTTTAACAATAATTTGTTTGATTTTGATGAACTCGTAGATGAGATTATTGAAGAAATGCAGCGGACGACAACAAACCATGTAATTCTGAGAAATGGTTATACCAAAACATCACTGAGCGGTGATCGAGATCGAATTGGTCAAGTACTCGTCAATCTTCTCTCAAATGCTATAAAATATTCACCACATACAGAAAAGATAATTGTGGAAACAACAAAAAATATTAATTCTATACAACTCTGTGTGCAAGACTTCGGCGTTGGCATACCTCAAAGGAAACTATCACAAGTTTTTCAGCGATATTTTCGCGTTTCAGGACCAACGCACAGTACAGTGCCAGGAATGGGTTTAGGACTCTATATCTCCAGCGAAATTATCAAGCGCCAAAAGGGAAAAATTTGGGTAGAAAGTGAAAAAGGTAAAGGATCAACGTTTTACTTTAGCTTGCCTATAACAAAAAGTACATAAGCTGAGTAGTATTTTACTGGAGGATGGATTCGGGAAGTAAAAGAATAGATTGTGAAATAGGAAAAGGTATAAAGAGATATTGTGTTTAGGGCCGTTTTGGTGACTGGAATACAGGATTAGTTACTCGGATCAGTTTGTTCTTTCCACGATTTTCTTGTGCAGTGTCAGGTACTACATTTTGAGAAGATCCCCGGAATTGATCAGGATGATCGGCATCATCCCTCACCCAGGGAGGTATAATCAGATTAGTTAAATCAGGATCGGGTATTTCTCCTCCAAGTAAAGTAAGTGCATGCCGAAGAGCAGCATCCGTGCCTGGAACAGGTGAAGTATGTTGTTGTGGTTCACCTCTCAGATCTGGGATTGTAAATACAGTCGACCTCGCGGGTTTACGATCGGTTGGTTTATTTAACCAAGTACAGCTCGGATCTACATTTGATTCATGATCAACTTTTGACATAATGTATAAATCTCAACATTTTATAATTGAGCAAATTATAAGTCCTTAGGCATAAACTGTCAAACTGAAGTTTTCTGCATGCTCAATAAAAAAAAGTATCGCAAGAAGAAGATAGTACTATATTATGAAAATATTTTTCAGTTTATTCATTTACCCCAGGAGATACCAAAATCAGATATACTATAGTTATGAAACCTCTTTATTGGCAGATAGGAAATGTACTAGTTACTCAAATTATTGAAACAGTGGATGGGGAAGATATTCAAAAAGGGATTCCTAGTGCAACAAATGACAATATTCTAAAAATTTCTGGGCTAACACCTCATTTTGCTGACAATCAAGGTAACTTAAAAGCACAAGTGTCTGTTTTTATTGTACAAACAAAAGACAAAATAATTGTTATTGATACAGGTGTAGGAAATAATAAAGTGCGAAAAGGCTTTCCGGATTGGAATAATTTAAATACAGATTTACTGGAACGATTTGAAAAATATGGTTGCCTCAGAAGTAAAGTTAATTTTGTCCTCTGTACCCATTTACACTTTGACCACGTCGGATGGAACACTATGCTAGTAAATGATACATGGGTACCCACTTTTCCTAACGCCCGCCATTTATTTCTCAAAGGAGAATATAATTACTGGAAATCCTTTCCAGATTCGGAATTTGAAGATGATATTGCAGGAATTAAAGATTCCGTCTTGCCGGTTTATGATTTAGGATTGGTAGATTTAATCTCTTTAGATCATGCAATTTCACCTGAAGTTTCACTTATACCAACTCCTGGCCATACACCGGGACATGTTGCTGTATTAATAAAATCAAACGATAAACAGGCTGTAATAACAGGAGACACTCTTCATCATCCTTGTCAAGTAACGCATCCTGAATGGGAAACAACTTTTGATACAGATAAAATCCAAGCGAGTAATTCGAGGAAATTATTTCTTGAACGGTTTGTAGACACTGACACCCTCATTATTGGTGCGCATTTTCCCACTCCCACTGCCGGGTATCTTCGTCGAGAAGGTAAGGGGTATAAATTTATATTGTAATACTCTTGTGTCCCATCTTCTTTCATTCGAACACTATTTTATTGAATTACATCTTGACCATTCCTTTACCGAGTATCCAAAAGAGGGCAATCAGCGCAATGATACTTGCTGGGTTAAATGATAACGACACCAGAAGACCGAGAAGTATTACCAGATATGGAGTCTCTTTTTTCTGAATAAAAATAGTAAAAGCCTGATAAAGAAAAGAAAGGAATACTGTAAGCCCAACTATGCCCCCTTGGACGAACCAATCAAGAAAAATATTATGGCTACTGTCAATCATAGACAAACCAAGATTATTATGAAATTGTTTTTCTGATGCTTGTAATGCATATTGGATGTTACCAAATCCATTCCCCAGTATTGGATGTGTTACGCCAGCCATTAAAGCGCTTTGCCATACTTGTGTTCTATTTTCATAAAAGCCTTTCTGATCAAAAAAGGGAAGTAGAAGAGAAAATACCATAAGTATAAGACAGATCATTGTCGATTTCTTAAGCGACATATGCAATTTGTAAGTTAAGAAGAAAAACGCTAACTGAATACAGATGGCAATTATCCCGGATCGTGATTGTGAGAGCAAAATGATAAGAACTGCCAGAAGTATGCTACCTACTTTATAGAGTTTATTATGGTTATAAAAATAAATAAATGGCCATAGAAAGACAATATCTGCTGCAAGAGCATTGGGTTCTCCTATTGTTCCGATTGCACGTGTTCCTTCTCCACCAATGATGAAGGCAAAAAAACATTGGATACAGAGAATTATAAGAAAGAACCAACGGCTCATTTTGAAAGGAGGCAAGAGTGAGGAGGTAAATGAAAAAAGTAACAGCATCCATAGAAGAAAGATTCCTTGTAGCCTGAAGTGGTTACCAAAGAAACTTATATTAGTGCGAAGAAAAATGAGATCCAAAATTGTGAGAGCAAACAGCAGAGAAGAACTGACAAGAGAAGCTGTTCTGAAGCGATGATAGGAGATTCTTTCCTGATCAAAAAGGACTAGAAGAAAGAGGACGAAAATTGCGAGCTCAGCACTATATACTTTGGGTATCTCAAAATGGCTTGTCCCGAAGGGTAAATAAACAAATTGAAGCAGGAATAATAGGAAAATGACAAGATACGATGTCATTAAGAAAGCTTAAGGAAGAACAAATCCTTTGAAATTAACGTTGGTCCGCTGACCGGGATGATTGGCATGAACGACAGCAAATGGGGGGGTATAAAATGTACTTTCTCCTCCCGAAGGACTTACAATAAAGAGACCACCTACTTGTGTAGTGATAGTATAGTTACCGTTACTATCTGTTTGGGTTTCATAGGAAACATGATGAAATTTATCAACTGCTGTTACATTTACGCCTTCAGCTGGTTGTTCTTTTTTGCCAAGTCCGAAAATTCTCAAAAACTGATAACGAACATTACCACTGATGGTGAAATAGGTAACTGGGGAAGTAAGAGGTTGCCCATTTTCGGTTTCTGCATTTGCGGTTGCAGCAATCTGCGTTCCCAAAACAACTGCAAAAAGAAGTGTTAGACAGAGGACAGCAATATTTTTTCGTCTCATTAATATTAAGTTAGCATGTCTTAACTATCTTAGTCAAGACCTAATTGTCAGAAAGAAAATTTTGCCTCTTACTACGCTAAATATTTCAATATGGGGACCAGATTCAGAGTATTTATTCCTTGAGGTCTTGCTCGTCTGACTGCTTGGTCTTCACGCCGATTACGAGCATGATTCTATAATGTTGGGTGTCGAGTAAAACGGCATCAACATGCCATAAATGATGTACTATGTGTTCTCTCACAAAATGTGTTACCGATGTTTCTCATCTTTTTTCAGCAAAGATTGACTCGACAATTTCTCTCTGTCACACTAGAAATATGGAATCAGAAAATGTATCCGGCCAAACACCGCTGACGCAACCCACACCGGTAACTGTTCCTCAAACTGCTCATCGTAAAAAATATATACTCTTTGTTATTGTTTTATGTTTGATAGGGATTGTTACTCTTTTCTTCTTGGGAAAAGGAGCAGTTAAAAGCTCACAACAACAGCTTACTTCTCAAACATCTCCGAGTACTCAAATGGAATCTCCCCAACAGCAAGTTTCTTATACTCAAAAACAACTCTTAGCAGTTACAGGAAGTCCTCTTAATACGAGCTCTTTACCTCTCGGTGATAATAAATACACAACTGATGCTCCCAAAAAAGGATATATTTATCTTTGCAACGTACAACAAGGGCAAGGGGGAGCATCACAAGAGGGGAATTGGATCCATGGGAACACATGGAATTCGGCTGAGAAAACCTCAGTAAGCGGTTCAGTATCCTGGTCTCTGTCGAGATACTCAAATACAGTCTCGGGGAGCAATCGGATCTCGTCAGGTAACGATCTGCCTTTGAAGACAACGACCGGTATTTTCCCTGTTCAGGCAACTGATCCGGCATATCAGTATGATAGAAATCCCAATACAATCACGGCTCACAACTTTACGCTTACGCTTCCGGTTAACCCAACCGATACTCCAACCCCTGCATGTATGGGTGGAGAAGTGGGCGTTATGCTCAATGGGGTGCCGCTTTTTAATGGATTTGATGCAGCTCATCGGGATGCGCCGGCGCATGAAGTAGAAGATAGTTGTGATGGTCATCCCCAAGAAAGTGGAGAATATCACTACCACAGTTTGAGCAGGTGTATTAAAGATATAAAAGAAACAACAGTGATTGGATACTCACTTGATGGGTTCCCCCTTACTGGTCCTGTTTTATCAAACGGTAACTATCTGACCACCAAGGATTTGGATGAGTGTCATGGCATGAGCAGTAGTATTATGCTTGATGGGAAAGAGACAACCATCTATCACTATGTTATGACCGAAGATTTTCCTTATTCAGTAAGCTGTTTCAGAGGAAAGCCTGTCAATTTGCAAGTTATCAAAGGTCAACTGCCTCAAGGAAATGCAATGCAACCACAACAAACAACTATGCAATCTGCAAATCATCCGCAACCTCCTCAGCAAGCTTTTACTGTTTGTCATGGTAAAACCACAGGTGCATCTTGCTCCTTTACTTTACCACGAGGTGTGATAAGTGGCACATGTCAAGCGCCGCCAAATCAGACAGAAGCTGTTTGTGTACCGGCTGGTATTCACGGTCCTGCATCTTCATCTCAGTAGTAAATATATCTGTAACTTCTTGGTGTGTTTTGCTAAGGGTATCGCTGGCTATAACCAATTTCTTTTATTCAGTATAAGTTGTCTCTATCTGATGCTTTTTTTCTGCACTTCTCAGTAGCGTTATCCTTTTCTATTTCAGAAAGCAGGAGAAAGAACTTAAAAATGCAATGCTTGGAGGGTAATTTGTCTTTGAGAAGGTCCATTTCCTCTTTGTCAGCATAGAGTGGGATTTGTGTCACTTTGGCGCTGTATCTCCAGAACTAAAAGTCAGAATTTATTTGCTTCTTGACAACTTACCTAAGATTTGTTTAACTGGATACAGAGATAACGTATGAGAAAAATATTTGGAATCATTCTTACTATTACACTTTTTGCTATATTCGCTTTGCAAATTCAGCAGGTGTTAGCTGATCAGGGAGATAAGCCAATTACTGGTCCAGTAACATCTCCAATTACAAGTCCAGCTTGCAAGCCAGGGTTTGGATTTGGAGACAAAAACCACTGTCACGCTGGTCCTCCCGGACAAGTTAAAGACAACAAAGATAACGGCAACGATAAATCTCACGGAAATAAATAGTAGATTTTCTTATTAATTTTAGTTTGTGTCTTATTTTCCCAACAGCTTCTTTAGTAAATACATACATATATTTCGACTCTCACTAAAAAACCTTACCTTTTCTTTTTCTGATGCAATAGTTTTTTTTCTTTTATTCATCCTGCCTTTTATAATTGCACCGTTTGGCATTACTCAATTCGAGAATCCAAAAGTTATTATCGGTGAAGCTGGAGTTCTTCTTTTACTTATTTTATCGGTGTTTCTTACGAAACCTTCTTTTCATTATCCGAGGAGACAACTGCTCTTATACTTCGCAATTATTATAATAACTATTATTGATATATTTTTTTTCAGAACACACCTCTCCTTTTTGGGAAACGGGTTTCGGATGCAAGGAATATATTTATTTTGGTTTTTGTTATTATTTTCACTGCTATCTGCAAAGAGCTCTTTAAAAAATATTCCCTGGATTGTCTACGGATTACTTTTACTGATCGAGTTTATAGTACTCTTTTTTTTACCTCTCAATGAGAGTCAGCGTTATGTTGGAACACTTGGGGAACCAAATGCCTTGGCAGCTTTTATTATATTTTTGTGGCCATTTGCTTTTTACGCGATAAAAAAGTTTACAATAAGAGAAAAAATAGGTAGTTCACTTATCCTCGTCATAGTAGTCGCGATATTGTTTCTTACAGCTTCTCGATCGGCCGCGATTGCCTTTGCGTTACAAATACTCTTTATCAGTCTGACAAAATATAGATTTTCCTTAGCAAAAAGTGTCCTAGTATGTGTCATCCTCTATATGATAAGTTATGCATTTCCGTTCTTTGAGCATGTTCCTTATGAAAATCGTGGAGAAGTATGGAAATCTGCTTTAGCTGCAGGGAGTACTCATCCTCTTCTTGGATATGGATTTGGCAACACAGAGACAGCACTGCATGCGACTGCAGTACGTCTTGGTCTGCCTATTCAATATTATTATGTTGATAGTGCTCATAATATTTTTTTAGATTGGTGGGTACAAGGAGGTGTAATCGGAGTAACACTTTTACTAACGTTAATTTACTTTACCATCAATGAATTTATTAAACATAATAAGAAGCGTGAAATTGTCTTATTAATTGGTATGATAACGACATTATCTTTTAATCCCGCAAGTGTGGTAGGGTTATTTGGGTTTTGGTGGATAATCGGACAAGGGCTGAAAAAATAAGATCTTGGAATCTGGTTTTTTCTCTCAACGCCTGTTTGCTGTACAGTTATATCATGTCAGCGTTCATTCTATTTGGGAAAAGGAATGTTCGCTGTATCTCGCACATCACGTGAACAAAAGAGCCGTCGGACCAAATCTCCCAAGAATCTGTCCTCTTATCTGGATCATGTCAATATTTGATCATAATGGTTCAAACTAACAATAAGGGTAGTGTAGTTTGATATAGAAATTTGAAGCTATTCCTTTAGGTGACTCTAACGCATCACAAGTTGAACCAAGCTTAGCTTGGCTCGAGTGATTTAGGTTAGTCGTGTGTGCTATAATAGTCTGCATGAATGGTCCAGAAAGGTTAAGCATGCTGGATCCACTGCGGGTACAAACGAGAAGTAATTTTATGCAGGTACTGGATCCTCTTTCTGTTCGCGAAAGATATAGCTTACTTCTTCAATCAGGTATACCTCTTCGGGTTGTTGATCGGATGGTATGTGTGTGAAGGAGAGCCAGTGCATGTTGCTCTTGACGTGGAGAAGGCGTTACTTTCAACTGCAAACGTTCAGCCACCATTTGCGTTAGAGGTGAGCGTCGCTGTTGCTCGCGGAGAGCGAATTGAATTTCCACCAATGTCTGAGGGATTAAAGACATCAGCCATGTCAGAAGAGTTTGAACGACGTGTTAAGCTGGCTGAGGATTTGATTCCCCATCTTCTTTGTTCAGAGCGCGAAAGACGAACGTTTCTTGAGGAGGCTGGTTTATCTCCAATCATGCTTCAAAATCTAAACGTAAGCGGTACTCCGCGAATGGCAGCGTTAACTACAAGTAGGTTTGTAGGACGTTACACAGATGCTACAGAGAATCTGAGGAGCAAGTTAGACCACAACTAGCTGCTACAGAATTTAAGTAACTTTCAACAATGGTGTTTGAAGATAAGTGTGACCCGAAGGCATCACAATTTGAACCCACGCTTGCATAGTTGGAGCGTTTGAGGCTGATATATGTAGAATCTCAGGAAGAATAATAGTAATTAATAGGGATATGACTTTGCATTTTCATCTCGAATAATTGTCAGGGATTTATTAAGAAGATTTTCATTTTGATTATTCAGCAGTTGCAAAAGATGTTCTCTTATGGAATTTGGAAGTTGATTTTTTAATCTGATTACAATAGTTGGAACCTGATATTTAGGGAATTGAGTCAAGATAAGAAAATCTTTATCTTTGGTAAGAATTATTCTTTTTTCTCGTTTTGCAATTTGGATTAATTCAGTGTCTTTTAAATTAAGTTGTTTCTTTTTTATGTCAAGAACATCATGGTCTTCTTGGTAATATGTCAATACATTTTGTGCATCGAAAGGTAAATAGAAACGGTCTTCAATGATTCTTTTCGTTTTTTGATCAGTTTGGGATTTCTGAATAAGTGCAGGGTTTTGTAGCGCGTATGTTTCAAACTCCACGATGCT
>JBBSGT010000039.1:0-11263 GCA_038253825.1 Candidatus Levyibacteriota bacterium | reverse complement strand
CTTTTATCTGTTTCCCCAGTCCAATGAGATCTTTTCGCTCTTCGGGCAATAAAGAGAATGTTTTCATAGTGGAGAATTATTTTGAGGCTTTTTTGTGAAATTGTCAAATTTTACCGATATCTATTTTACGAGAGGTATACTATCAGTGTAACATTTTTATTTCTACTTTTACCCTTCTTTAAAATCTCTTTATTAGAGGTAACAATATCTCACCCTAAATCAACGAATACCGCACCTCAAGTAAAATGTTATTCTTTTATTACGTAGCCAAAACCACGAACTGAATGGAGTAATTTTTTATCAGTACCCGCATCTACTTTTTTACGCAAATAGCCCATATAGACATCGACCACGCGAGTCTCAACATCACTTGAGTAGAGCCAAATTCTGGAAAGGATCATCTCACGAGTCAAGATACGGCCACGGTTACTCATAAGATATTGCAACAGTTTGAACTCCTGTGGCGTTAACTGAATATCTTTCCCTTTTCTTTTCACTTCCATTGTTTTGCTATCAAGTTCGAGATCAGCAACTTTTAATAAAGTATCACTGTTTGCCTGTTTGCGCAAACGAGCTTTGATTCGTGCTAAGAACTCATCAGCAACGAAGGGTTTGGTCATATAATCATCAGCACCCAAGTTTAATCCCTCGACAATATCATTGATAGAATCTTTTGCCGTCAAGATAATTATCGGAAGTTCTTTATATTTCTTGCGGATTTCGCGACAAACTGCTTCCCCTGTCATAACCGGTAATCCAAGGTCGAGTACCATGAGATCAGGTTCGGATTTCTTAAAATAATCAAGTGCTGCGATGCCGTCTGAAGCAGTATGGACAGCATAACCATTATCTAGTAAAAGTTCTTTGAGATATTTTTGCAAACCGCTGTCGTCTTCGACTACTAGAATTGTTTGTGCCATAACTTGTATAATTATAGCAAGTTATGTAAGAACTCACAACTCACAAAATGAGACTAACTTAGTTCTTATCATTTACCTATTTCTTACCAATTTATAACACAGATTTTATATAGGTCTTGACAGGTGAAAAAACTTTAGGGTATAGTTAGTATCCTGTCATGTTAGAAAACTTATTCAATCAATTAGATTCTTTCGAAATCTCTACAAACCAAATTAAAATCTTTATTCTTACATTCATTGCAGTTTTTCTCATGGTTGGTCTTCAACATCTAGGCGTCCATTCGCCTATCGCAATTCTTTCTCTTTACAAATAACTCGTAATTTTCTAAGATTATTAATATGGCATGTTATTTCTGACAGTTCTCGTTTCAATTATCCTGGTTGTTCTTATTATTGTTATTATTAACAATAGTTATCTGCAAGCTCTCAAAAATGCACAAAAAAATATCATTGATTCCCTCCACGAAGCAATAATTATTGTAGACGAACATAAAAAGGTTGTCTTTTATAATCAAACCGCTGAAAAGTTTATTGGCACCCAGACACAAACAGCTAGAGGACAACTCGTCGATACTGTTTTAAAAGTAACAAAAGATACAGCTCCTGTCCCTTTTGATATATATTGTCAGTCAAGTAATACAAGTGATGAGAAATTTTTTCTGCAACAGGAAGGAAGTGAAAAAACGCAAATTTCGATTGCAACAAGAAAGCATATCTATGGTAATGATTCTAAGTGTACCCTCATTTCTTTGCAAGATGCCTCAAAGGAACGTCAACTCGAAGAGATGAAAGTAGATTTTGTTTCAATGGCGGCGCACGAACTGAGAACTCCTTTAACAGCAATAAGGGGGTATACCTCACTCCTCCAAATGCATTACGCCACGCAACTAGATGCCGAAGCGAAAGAACTGTTAACAAGACTCTTGGTTAGTACGACCAATCTCACCAACCTCATTGACAATTTGTTAAGTGTTTCTCGTATTGAACGAAACAATCTTACCGTCGAGACAAAACCTTTTGATTTGAGCATTATCGCAAAAGATATTTTTTCCAGTTTCCAACAACAAGCCCAAACAAAAAAGCAGCACTTTACTCTAAATCTTCCCAACAAACTACCACTGGTCATGGCCGATCCATTTAGAATTGGACAGGTTTTTATAAATTTAATTAGTAACGCACTCAATTACACTCCTGAAGGTGGAGCTATCATTGTTTCAATTTTTGATAAAAAGAGCTATCTGGAAATTTCCGTGCAAGACACTGGTGAAGGTATCCCGGAAGAAGCACTTCCTCGTCTTTTTACAAAGTTTTTCAGAGTTTCAGGCTCACTTGAACAAGGTTCAAAAGGGACAGGTTTAGGACTTTATATAACAAAATCCATTGTGCAGTTGCATAATGGCAAAATACGAGCGGACAGCAAATTGGGAAAAGGTTCAACGTTTACCTTTACAATCCCTACAGCAACACAAGATCAATTAACACAGGATCCACATCGCAATGATCATGCATTCTTGACAGTTAAAAATGGACAAGGTATCATTGTTAAGAAACCGAGATGAGAAAAATATTAATTGCAGAGGATGATTTTTTTATTCGAGATATTTACAGCAAAGTCTTTTCTTTGTCTGGTTATGATGTGCAGGTTGCAGTAGACGGTATGGATGCGCTTGAAAAGATAAAAGCACAGCCATATGAGATGATTCTTCTGGATATTATGATGCCTAAAATGACTGGAATTGATGTGTTGAGAAACGTGAGGTCACTCCCGCCACCTGCCAAAGATGTACCTATTTTTGTTATTACCAATCTTGGACAACAAAACGTCATCGAAGAAGCGTTTAAGCTTGGTATGGATGGTTATATCTTAAAATCCCAAGTTTCACCGCAACAAATTGTCGACGAAATTAATAACTTCTTTACGAATAAGGAATCTACCAAACAACCAACTTCATAATTGTTCCTGCTCATTTCTCTTAAGCTTAGGCGAGGATTAGAAGAAAGAAACGATAGTTACCACTCCTGATATCGTCATAATCACAGTAATAAGCCAACCGAGTCCTGCTACAAAAGGATGACTAGTATGCTCTTTCACTACTTTTTTGTTACTTGTCATTTGTACGATAAGAAAAAGAATTACTGGCGCAACCAAACCATTGACAATAGCTGAATAGATAAGCATTTTGATGGAACTGATGCCGATAAAATTTATGATATAACCAATTACCATGGAGAGAATAATAACTCCATAAAAGGCACGTGCGTGCTTTAGCTTCCGATACAGACCTGAAGGCCATTTAAAGCTCTCAGCCAAGGTATATGCAGCTGAACCCGCAAGGACTGGAATTGCTAAAAACCCTGTCCCAATTATTCCTATCGCAAAAAGTAAAAATGCTTTATCTCCTGCCAACGGTCTGAGAGCTTGGGCAGCATCGGCAGCCGTGTTAATATTTGTAATTCCTTTTGAGAATAGAACGGCTGCACAGGTTGCGATGATAAAAAACATAACCAAATTAGAAACAGTCATTCCCGTCCAAACATCAATTCTCATTTTCTTAATTTCCTTTTCATTCGTTCCTTCTCTTAGTCTAATTGAGGTCTTCCCATGTAAAATTTCTTCTTCGACTTCATGAGATGTCTGCCAAAAGAAAAGATAAGGAGAAATTGTCGTTCCAAGGATTGCTGTAATGATAAAGAGCTGATCTTTGGAAAAACTGATCGTCGGTGTGACGACACTCTTAAATAAGGCAACCGGATCAATATGGACGGCAAAAGCAGTTGCCACATAAGAAAGCAAAACAAGGACAAGATATTTAAGATAACGCGCGTAACGCTCGTATGGAGTAAATATTTGAATTAAAAGCATGAATGCCATAAAAGCAAATGCCAAAAAACCAAAACTAAATTGAGGGATCAGAAGCCGAGAGGCATCAGCCATCGCCCCGATATCCGCTCCTATATTTAAGGTATTTGCGACAAATAACAGAATGGCACAAAGGTAGAGTACCCATCTCGGATAGTTAATACGAATGTTACCCGCCAACCCTCTCCCCGTCGTTAATCCGATACGGGCGCACATTTCTTGAACAACTGACATCAACGGAAGGGTAAACCATGCTAGCCACAATAGTTGGTAACCATATTGCGCTCCTGTTTGTGAATAGGTCGCAATACCTGAAGGATCATCATCAGCAGCACCAGTGACCAAACCTGGCCCCAGATTAGCCCAATAGCCACGTGCTTTTTTAAAAGGTTGCAATCCTTCGGCTTCTTTGCGAAGTTTTTTGGTAATATCGATACTCTTTTCCAGAGCGATTGAGGGCGCCGAGACAATTTCTTCAAACTTTTCGTCCATTCTTCTATAGTACCTGTTTCCCCCAAGATAGCAAGTATTATCATTTTATGAGTATGGGTTATTTAAGAGATCCTATCAAGATAAATATTTTTCATCCGAGGATTTTTTTTATATTTTCTTCCTGCTTTCGCAATGTGTTTATTTCCCACGCGCACAGTATCAGCAGTAAAAGGATTCGTTCCTTTAAGAAGCCATGAACCAACGCCGTAAAAATCAACTGGAGTCTGCTCATTCTCAAACAGTGCAATTTTTTCTTTATCAAACCCGCCTGAAACAACAATTTTGACATGACCAAATTGTGCATTATTTAACGACTTCCTGATATTTTTAACTAACGTAGGATTTACTCCATAAAATTTTTTTTCTTTTTTGTAATCCTGAAGTGATTTGTCAACCAAAGATTCTGATGTATCGAGTCTTATACCCCATAATCTCTTTCCTAAGGCTCTAGCCACTTGTAGAGACGTCGTGACGCAATCATTGTCAAAATCAACTAAAACAACCAGCGGAATATTTGGATAGTATTTTATAAATGCTTTCGCAGCTTGAAGCGTATTTCCTTGATGTACTGCTATGAGCGAATGAGGCATTGTCCCAACTACCTGTCCTTGCCAGAGAAAAGATTGCGCTTCTGTCGCGACACTGGTTATTCCACCGATATGTGCTGCATAACCATCTCCTTCCTGATTGAGAAAGGAATCAAAACGATCGCCGAAGAATAAAATTGGTTTGTTTGTTACGGAAAGAACTTGTTGTGCATTTGTTGCTATATTTGTTCTTCTGGCCAGAATACCAAGATAGAGCGATTCTAAGTGGGCAAAGTAAACATACGGACCAGTAATATGCATGATTGATTCTCGTGATGTGACTCTATCTCCGTCTTGTAATGCTTTTACTGTTATTTTATCTGACTTATCAACCCACTTATCATTTTTCCAATACCCTGTCCCAAACCGTAAGAGTTCAATTACTTCTGCTATCCCACACAAGTTTACGTTATCATTCTTTTGAAATATTTGCATAGTAACATTTTGAAAGTTTTTTTCTTTCAGGAGAATATATTTAGTTCGGTTAAAATATACTGCTGAATAATATCCTTTACGTATTTTATCAATGTGTGTATCATTAAAAAATTTCATAAACTGAACTATGGTATAGTATCATACATTTTTTGTGGTTAAATTGAGCGAAATAATTTATATAGACTTATCATTGTTGACTAGTACGTATATCTCCGAATATGCTAAGATTAGATTAAGGAATTATTTATACGTGAAAAGTCTGCTGTCATCACCTAAGTTTATATCACTCGCGCTTGTGCTTATTGCCTTGATTGCAGTTCCGCTTACTCTTATCCAGGTACAACATCAACAAAATTTAAAACAAGAAGCATCCACTAGTTCATATAGCACAAGCCAATCAGCTTCGCTTGTTTGTGGGGCAAATGGGTTTGATATCAATGTCTCGATTAAGAACTCCAGCTCGTCATATTATAGCTACTCTACAACTACAATAAATGTTACGGCCAAAGATAATCAAACAGGAGTAACAATCAATCTGGGTACAGTACAATCTGGGAAAACTGTCACGGGTATTATCCATACGAAAAAATCTGCTTTAAATTCCAGTAGCGTCACCTTCTTGCTGAGCAAGCCTGATAGTTACAATGACACAAGTAGCAAAACAGCCAGTTATCAAGCCGGAAATAATAGTAACGGTGGTTATGGTTACGGTGGATACAGTTCAGGAAGCGCAACCTGTTCTCCCCAAGCAACCCCAACGCCTACTCCTCCTCCTTATAATGCACCGACGCCCACGCCGACACCTTATCCATATGGAGTCCCTACTCCTACTCCAACCATTTGCCCTACCTTAGGTCCAGTAAGTAATGTCCATATTGATTGTCCAAATTGTACAAAACAATATTAGAACAGAGTGAATGTCCCGAAACCAACAAAAAAAACATTCTTTTTTATAGTTGCCGGTATCGTATTACTGGCAATTCCACTTACCGTATTTCTCCTGCAAAATCAACAGATATTCCAACCACACGCCTCATCTACACCCCAAGTTGCGACTTCTTCTTGTGACGCGACTTCAGGACATGCCGTAATTAATGTAAGCTATTCTAATTCTACAGGTGCACCAGTTGTTACGGTCTTCGCCAAAGATTTGCAAAGTGGCAAAACAATGAACTTGGGAACAGTCCCCCAACAACAGTCGGGATCCGGAGTAATTGATACAGGTTCAACCTCCTTAAATGCAAATGGAGTCGTTTTCACGCTTACTTCTCAAAATTATAATAATTCCGTAACAGCTAATTACAATGCAGTGAGTACTTGTCCAGCCACTACAACATCAGCTAATTTCTGTCCAGCAAGCGGACAAAATAACCAAGGACTTTGTGCCTGGGACCCATTACATGATGCGCAAGGATACCAAGTTACTGTCACTGAAACTGAGTCAGGCAAAGTTGTAGACCAGCAAAGTGTTGCTTCCAGTTCCGCGAAAAGCACATTTCCTATGACACCCGGGACATCGTATACGTGTGCTGTTGCAGGAATCAATGCTGTTGGAAAACCAGGCACTCTCACAAAGAGTCCTGCCAAAGTTTGTCCTGTCACACCAACACCTTCCCCTGAAGTTTGCCCTGCAAATCAGACACCCTTAGGTTTTTGCCGCTGGGACAGCGTACCAGTTGCTTCTTCGTATAATGTAACTATTAAAAATATAACAACAGGTGAAGTAAAAACAGGTACTGTTAATGCGCCTTCCACCGAATTTTCATTCCCCGATGTCGTAACGCAGACCTATCAGTGTAGTGTTTCGGCAGTTAATGCCTGCACAACAGGTACAACACCGACAACGAGTACACCAAGTACTTGTAGTGTCCCTTCGCCAACGCCAACGCCAACGCCAACGCCATCACCGACACTGTCTCCAACGCCAACGTTAACACCCACTCCGACTCCTACTCCGTCACCTACCCCCACGCTCGTGCCAACGTCGACACCGCTTCCAACACCAACTCCTATTGTGGTGGTGAAAACTATTCCGTCCCCACCCCAAATAATTCAACAACCACCACAGCAAATAGTTGTCAGATCACCTGGAACACAAACGATTGTGCAACAGCCTGGTATACAAACCGTCGTGCAACAACCAGCTCCACGCATTCCCACACCACAACCAACCATGGCTCCGACAGGAAATACTACAGGGACAATTATTATGGTGGGTGCAAGCTCAATCCTCTTACTTGCAGGGGGATTAATATTCTTTATTCTCTAAATCTGTGGGAGAAACTTACATGGGAAGAAAGAAAGCACATACAATTTTTATCGAACAAACTCACAAAAGTGAGACAGCTTGATAATTTTTGTAACTGCCTCACATTTTGTTGGATTAGATTGTTCCAATTGCGCAATTGCTATATATTTACTTTTTACCTTTTGCGTGATGTGGTTCATTTCCTTTCCCTGCTTGTGCATGATGCTTTGAATCACCATGCCATCCTTTATGAGCATTGTCAGAAGACGTTCCACCTTTTGCACCTGCTGATGCAACGTGGTGTGTCTGCTGATGGGAAGAAGTAACCTTCTCGGTTTGTTCTTGCTCCTGATCTGCATACACACGTTTTGTCGTTGTCTGTTGCATATCATCACGAGTTTGGGCAATAGTCTTTACGTCAGTTGCATTATATTCTTCAAAGATATCGGTAACGATTCCTGCTTCTTCTGCTCCCGCTGGAACAGCAAGCAAAATCGCACCTTCTTTAACTCTTGATTCATAATGCTCAGCCTCATCTTTTTTAAGACCTAGACCCATGAGTGCTCCAATCAATCCTCCAGCGACGGCTCCGGTTGCTACACCAGAGACAGTCGTAGCTGCTGCACCTGTTAAACCAAGTGCTGCGCCGATCGGACCACCGATTAAAAAGCCTCCAAGTCCAGGAAGAATTGTTCCTGCAAGAAGACCTGCAATACCACCTACGGCTGCGCCTGTCGTCGCACCTGAAAGTGCGCCTCCTGCGACATTTGCCCCAGTGTCATGGCCAATATCTTTTGCTTCTGCCTTGTCACGCATGACAATAGAAATATCTTTCGGATTAAATCCTTTCCCTTGAAGCTTACTGATTGCCTCTTCAACATCAGATCTATCTGTAAAAATGCCTAATATTGTTTCTGTCATACTTTTCACCTCCTTTCATAAATATTTATCTCTTTTCTTTCTTAATTCAACAATAAAAGTATATGACACAACTATAAGAAAACTTACTTACTAACGTAAGAGTTGTGAAAAAATGCTGGTATATAAGTGGACATGAGGTTACTATCTAAATTAATTCTAGAACAGAAACTATTTTTCGTTTATACTAAATAAATGGTTTCAATTTCTGTCTTTGGCCAAATTGCAGGATTTCTCGCATTTCTCTCTTATATCCCCTATATTCACGCCATATTTGCAGGGAAAACCAAACCCCACCGTGCGACGTATGCCATATGGTCGATGGTTAATATTGTTATTCTGTTTAGTTATTTTGCTTCAGGAGCGCGTGCGACTATATGGATTCCTTTGGCATTTGCAATTGGACAGATGTTTATTTTTTTATTATCAATCAAGTATGGTTTTGGTGGTGCGGGCAAGCTTGATATCCTGTGTCTCGTCGGGGCATTCGTTGGGATACTCTCTTGGATTATTACAAAGAACCCAGTAGCAGCGCTTTATCTTAGTATCGTTGTTAAATTTTTAGGGCTCATACCGACAATTAAAAAATCCTATTATCATCCAAAAACAGAGAATACGTTATCCTGGGCTATTATTACACTGGGATCATTCCTCAATCTCTTTGCTCTTACAAGCTTTAATCCAGTAATTAGCGTCTATCCAATTTATCTTTTCGTAAGTGAGATCGTAGTCATAATGCTCTTATTTTTTCCTACCCTGCGGCTCAAACAAGTTAAACAGCAGTTGCGTGAACAGCGATTGTCTTCTCCGTCATTTAGCATACCTTCGTATATAACATCTCCCAAAAGCGTGGTAGAGGATCTAGGTCATTTTTACGAAACGAAACGAAAAGGCAAAATAAGGAAAATACTCTGGCGGTTCAAACGGTGATGGTCATTGCTACCATACAATCTCCCGTACAAAGAGTATCAACCCTGGACCCTATACATTATTTTGCGTCTCTTTCAAAGTAAGGATTACGGGCAAATTGTCAATCTCTGTAAGCACTGTAGGGGTATTACGAATACCATAACCTGCATCATATTCTAAAGAAGGCAGTGTAGGATCTGTTGTCCTTCTCTCATCCCATTGCTGCACCAGCTTATTCACACCTTTAGTAACCCGTTCCCCATTATCAACAAATCTCGTATATGCCCACCGACATGCTGCGGTAAGAGCAACGTTAAACGCAGATGGGTTATCTGAATCATCCTCCCCTAAAATAAACACACTATCATCTACTGAATCATAGGCACCCTCTACGAGCAACCGTCGGCCATTTTCAAAATTCATATGTGCTCGTTCTGCATCTATAATAATTTTTATATCATCCCCCTCAAATTGTAGTGCGTCCACTCCTATTTCGTGCAAGATCCTAAGTGGATGCGACTGCGGAAGAATAAAGGGAACAATCGCCGGCTTCCTCCTAGTTCGTATGCGTGGTTCCTGAGAGAGATTTCTTCTAAATGCATTAAGCTCATTGACGATACGCAGCTCTTCTGAAATGAGAACTCGTCTGTGTAAATGATTAAGCAATGGTCCTACAACTTGATCCTCAGGTATATGCACATCTTGCCATGGTGGAAGAGAAGCAACTTGTTCAGAACTAACAACTAATCTCGGCTCAACTTCAACATCTTTTCTCTGTCCTTTTTCTGGCCAGGGTGCAGTAGACTCATACATAACGACGAGATCACTGTTACTTGCAATAAACTCTTCTCTTGTTTGATCACCTTTGGACACAACAGCCTGTCCTTGCAAGGCATCACCTAATGTAATAAAACCTGGTATTGTATCAGCCAGGACAGCTAATTCACCGACAATTGTCCTTCTCAAACCTGCCTCACCCGCGACTTTCTCAAGTGCGTCTATCATCGCATCTGTTGCACGCCCACTCCATGGCACATCTCTTGTACTAGCCTGTTGTTTCATCATAACGGTTACTGTTACGAGCTGTGTCAATAATCTTTTTTGATCTCCTGATTCCATACTTCCAAGAGGGATTGTTCGAAGAAACTTTTCAATTTCTTCGGGGTTTGCTTCACAAAAGGAAGATGCATATTTAAAATCGTAAGAAGATTCATTTCCTCCAGTGGTAAGAAACTCACTCCAAAAGACTTCTTGGAGATCAGCATGGTCAAAAAAATACTCATCAATCTGAGCATAGGTTTGCTGGTTCGTTCCTGGTATTTTTAAACGTTTAAGAGATTCGTTTCTTTTGACTTCAAGTCGCCAAATAAGTTCTTTTACAAAAGGATCAGTTTCTTCAAGTTGTCCAGTAAACAGGAGATTACGAGCATGTTTTCCGTGCAGTGCAAGAGACCCGAGCTGCCTAATTTCTCCTGTTAGAAAAATATCGAGTAGCCCTCCTCGTCTCATTTCTCTGTGAAAATTAAATAATGCTTCATTGCCTACCTTATAACAATCATCTACTATGCCAATTTGATCTCGTACTGCCTCTTCCGAAGAACCTGGGGGTGATAAAGCAAAAGCAGTTTCTCCGATAAACACCTCGATAGCGTCTGTAACAGTTTCCGCAATTTTTCCCCCTGCAGAGTATTGGGTTTTCGCAGGCGAGGGATTAAAGTGCCTCAGTACTCCATCCATTCCTGGAACGGATTTTAAGATATAGCCAGCGAAAAACAGAATGGCATATTTTATTGAAGAGTAATTTTCATACAGCTGTGCATGAAAAAATGTGGCAGATATGCTAAAGTGGCTGCTCACTGCCATGATAAAACTTGCCCTGTCCACTGATGAAGTT
>JBBSGT010000038.1:0-11428 GCA_038253825.1 Candidatus Levyibacteriota bacterium | reverse complement strand
ATGAAATTGGTTCAATGCTTGGTTACTGTGCAAAAACTAATGGACTTTGCCAGGTGGTATAATTATGCAACCCAAATATTACCTCTCTCAGAAAGAAATTTATCAATTCCTTCGGTTTTCAATGACTCTATTATACGTGGATATAATATATTTTTGTTTCTCGGAAAGCTTTCCGCCCTTGCCATTAAGCGCCATCCATAGATATGATTTTATTACTGGCAGAGGTAAGGAGAAATTAGCTTATATTGGAGATCAAATTATAGATCGGTGTAATAATTGCGATGATAAGAAATCCTACACCGAGGGCAAGGATAATCATAATAATTGGCTCCATGAGTGTCGTTAGTACCTTCACAGTTTCCTCAACTTCACGCTCGTAATATTCTGAAGCTTTCATTAGAGATTCATCCAATTTACCTGTCTGTTCACCGATTTTTACCATTTCAACCACCATTGGCGGGAACACACCACCTGCTTCCATAGCATCTCCCATAGGAATACCTTTTTCGACACGTTTGGCAACCAATATAATGGCATCGTGATAAATCACATTTTCCACTACATCACTGCTTTTGACAAGAGATTCAACCACAAGCGTACCTGAATTAATAAGTAGAGAAAGTGTCCTCGTAAATTCCGCCATCATACTTTCTTGAATCAGTTTTCCAAAAATCGGCATCTTTAAGATGTATGTATCTGCAGTTTTTTTACCTTCTGGTTTGCGGTGCCAACTGCGGAGGTAAAAGACAAGTACAAGCAGTATAGTGATAACAAGATACCAATATTTTATAAAAAAATTGGAAAGGCCGATGACGATGACTGTGGGCAATGGCAGTGTTAAATTCAAGTTCCCATATAGCACAGTCAATTGTGGAATCACAAAAATCATCATAACGATAAGTACCACAATCATCATGAAAACAACAATAATAGGGTAGAGGAGTGCACCACGAATTGTATGGAACAGTTTTTGTTTGCGGTCGAGGTTGTCTGCCAAACGCATTAAAATTTTGTCGAGTAATCCCGATTCCTCGGCTGTTTTAATCAGTGCAATATAAATTGGAGAGAAGGTATGCGGATATTTTTCCAAAGATCGAGAAAGCATTTTGCCATCCTCGACATCTGAGATAATATCCTGAACAATGACTGCCATTGCAGAATTCTCCATTTGATTTTTCAGAATATTTAAAGCCTGTACCAAGGTAAGACCAGAGGTTATCATTGAGGCAAGTTGCCGAGTGAAGAAAACTACATCTGAATCTTTTGTCCGCTTAAGAAACGGGAAGAAGCGTTTCCATCCAGTTTTTGATTCTTGAATAATTTTTACCGGTACAAGTTGATGTTTACGAAGATAATTTGCAGCTTCTTTAACGTCTCTTGCTTCTATTAATCCTCGGATCGTTTTACCGTCTTTGGTTACTGCTCTGTAATAAAGTCTCATACATATTGCTATCCCACTAGCCTTGCCAATTCGCTTTCTCGTAGTGCGTATGACTTGGCATCATCCATTGTGACAATACCATTTTTCACTAATTGAGCAAGGGACTCATCAATAGTAATCATTCCAAGGTCTTTTGACGTCTGAATTACCGAATCAATCAAGTGGGATTTGCCATCCCGAATATTACTTGAAACAGCTGGAATACCCAATAATATCTCAACTGCGGGGATGCGACCACCACCGATTTTTGGAATCAGTCTTTGAGAAACAATCCCTTTGAGTGTTGCCGCTAGCTGAATACGAATTTGGGAGCGTTGGTCTGCGGGAAACGCATCAACAATACGATCAATACTTTGCGCGGCTGAATTGGTATGCAATGTTGAAAGCACAAGGTGACCTGTTTCGGCAAGTGTGATGGCTGCTTGCATTGTTTCAGGATCACGCATTTCTCCAATCAGTACGACATCAGGATCTTCACGCAGCGAAGAACGCAGAGCCATAGCCCACGAATGCGTATCAATTCCCATTTCGCGTTGAGAAACAATACTGTTGCCTTTAGGATAAATATATTCGACCGGATCTTCAATTGTCAAAATATGACAGGATTTGTTTTGGTTAATTTCGTTAATGATTGCTGCGAGTGTACTTGATTTACCATGACCAGTCGGACCGGTCACTAGGACAAAACCTTGCTTTAATTTCGCAAATTCATGCACTATTTTTGGCATAACCAACTCTTCAAGTGTACGGACACTTGGCGCTAAGTAACGAAACGCAGCACAAAGCGCTCCTTTTTGGTAGTATGCATTGACACGAAATCGTCCTACATCTTGTGGAGTTTTTCCTTTATAACCATAAGAAAAATCTAGTTCTTTGTTGGAAAGTAATAATTCTTTTTGTTCTGGAATAAGCAGGGAAAAGATCATTGTCTCAAGATCCTCGGATTTCAAAGCCGGATAGGTAGTGAGATAGCGAAGTGAACCATCAATACGAAACGTTGGAGGCAAACCTACTAAAAGGTGCAAATCCGAGGCTTTGTTCTTGATGGTAAGTGTTAATAACTCCTGTATTAGCATAATCAATAACCTTTTCTTATTCTATTGTACCGTTATTCTTGAGCAACACGCAAGACTTCTTCCATAGTCGTCTCACCTTGTAATACTTTTAAATATCCATCCTGCTTCATCGTTATCATGCCTTCCACAACAGCCTGATCTTCAATTGTCTTATCATCTTTTCGCTCAAGGATTAATCTGGTAATTTTTTCTGAAGCAGACATAACTTCATAGATCCCGACTCGTCCCATGTAGCCCAGTCCACCACATTCACTGCATCCTTTTCCTCGGAATAATTTCCCAGAACTTTTTACAGGGAAAAGACTACCCAAAGACTCTTTCATTTCAACAAATAATTGTGCCGGAGGAATATATGCCTCTTTGCAATGAATACAAATCCGCCGAACAATTCGCTGACCGACAATCGCATTGACTGTGGATGCGAGTAAGAAACTCTCAGCTCCCAAATCAACCAAACGAGGAAGTGCTTCTGCCGCACGCGATGTATGTAAAGTTGAGAAAACCAAATGGCCTGTCAAAGCAGCCTGCACAACTAAATCTGTCGTTTCTTTATCCCTGATCTCTCCCACCAGAATAATGTTTGGGTCTTGCCTCAGAAAGGAGCGCAATCCAGAAGCAAAGGTCAGACCAACCCCCGGGTTAATTTGTACTTGATTGATACCTGCAATTTCATACTCAACAGGATCTTCAAGGGATGCGATATTGACACGAGTCGTATTGAGGCGAGAGAGAAGAGAGTAGAGAGTCGTCGTTTTTCCAGATCCAGTCGGACCGCAGACAAGAATAACACCATGCGGTCTGAGGATTGCAGTTTCAAGCACTTTAAGAGAGATACCATTGAGTCCCAACTCTGGAAGCGAGGGAATTCCACCTGATTTGTATAAGAGACGCATGGCGATCTTTTCACCTCTCACCGTGGGCAAAATCGAAACACGAATATCAACTTCTTCTGTATTAATTTTGAAATTGAATCGTCCATCCTGAGGAATGCGATGCTCATCAATTTTTAATTCAGAAATAATCTTTATACGTGAGACGAGAGAGCCAAGTACATTTTTGGGGAGACTTAATTTATCATAAAGAATACCGTCAATACGGTATCGAACTCGGATCTTATCTTCCAGTGGCTCAATATGGACATCTGAGGAATGACTATTCAAAGCATACTCTAGAATGGTTGAGACAATTTTGGCAATCGGTGCCTCCTGAATTATCTTACCGATATTTTTACTATCAACAGTACGTTTCTGCGTAAATTCTTCTGTTTCTTTCATTGCTTCATCAACTTCACCAACCAATTCTTGTCGATACTGCTGGTCTATTGCCGCAGTCACTTCAGATGGATTAGAAGCGAAGGATTTTATGACCAAACCGGTTTTTTGGCGCACGAAATCCAAAGCGTCCAAATTGACAGGATCTGCCATCGCAATAGAAAGCATTTTGGTACCATCTTCGTAAGCAAAAGGGATCAGAGAGAACCGTTCGACTACAGAACGGGGAAGAAAGCTAAGCGCTTGCGGAGAGAAAGCAACAGTCGCGAGGGAAATGTAAGGGATACCCAGCATTTTAGCTTGTCCTTCTGCGATTTTCTCTTCTGAGACGATATGCATTGCCTTAAGCACTTCAAGGGGAGAGTGTCCTTCTGTGGCACTTTTTACTTTGATACTCTGATATTGTTGATCCGTGAGCACATGCTCTTCATAAAAAATGTCCACAAGAGATTTTGTTTCAGTCTGATTGGTAATTCCTGATGAAGTATATGATGAATCGGGCATTATTATAATAGTATGAAATCATGCAGACATAGTCAATACGATGCTTCGAAAATATCAAATATTAGGAACGAGGATATGTAGCGAGAGAATAAAATTGTTTTGACTACAAGCGCATTTTCATTAAGCGGTGGATATGCAACGCCTATGACTTCTGTTACTGTATCGTCTTTATGCTTATTATTAAATGAACCCCTTTCAATAGTAACTTTGCCTTCTTTTCCTTTCAAGACACCTGTATTAATTACATTGAGGAGAGAAGATTTGGGGAATCTTTCGTCTATATTTTTTTTGTATTTCCAGACTAAATATGCCTATTTAGAACCTCTTAAATTTACGTAACATCATTAATAATATACTTTAAGTTTAATCATAGCTAACTTTGAGTTTTATACCATTTCGCGAAATCATTCCAGATGCTGTTATTATCATTAGTAAAGTGTATACCATCATTTTGACATTCTGCCAGCGTTTTTCCATCAGGTCTGAAACTGAAGATTGTTTCGCTTGGTCGTCCTTTTCCTTTTGGAGTTTTTACAATTATTCCTTTTATTTCATGAAAAAATAATTTTGCTTGTTCGCTATCAATATAATAAACTGCTTGTCGCATAATGACTGTTCTATCACGATATGGTTTGATAAGATTAAGAAAATCCTCTGCAGTAAACCAATTATTGACATACTGCATATATACACCTGGAAACCCTCGCAATGCTTTAATCTCCCAGCCGGTATCATTCACAACGAGCGGCTTTTTTACTACTCCAAATGCTTGCTTCGCTTTATGAAGTGCAATTTCTTCCAAAGAGTCAGTTTGGATTTCAATAAAAGGCACATTCTTTGCCGTCAATGACAAACCATGTTGGCGGAGGATGATATTTGCATTTTCGACTTTGTCTCTATTACTTGTAATATAGTAAATCATGCAAAAATTATAGCAGATGAGTGTTAGTGCGGTTTAGGATTAGTCAGTTGCGTTCAGAGAAGTGGCGAATTATAATCAAATTGAGCTATGCCTACAAAAACCAAAATCTATACTCCTCAAAAACTACGAACGCTTCTAAAAGATAAAAAATGGATTATGGAGTATAACACTCTCTATGGCATCGTTGATACCACAGCAAAAAAGGTAATGTATATCGAAAACTACGGACCGCCAGATGGATTTTTTATTGAGGGCTGGAGGGCGCTTCATTTTCCCAATACAAGCCCACTGGTAGAAAAGAGTTACCGTGAGGGAGGATCAACGATATTTATTCTTAATGAAGGAAAAGCAGAGCTCAATCTTGTTCCGTCATTCGCGCCTATCGGAATTGAGGAGTGTCAAGTAAAAAATAACGAGGTGCGCATAACGATTGCCGGGTTTGGTGGTGGAGGAGTGAGTGCTTCATTTTCAAGAGGCATGGCAAAAGGAGTAAAGCAAGTTGAAGTGTTGGATGAAGGTGGAGGAACTAAATATGGAAGAGGACTCCTCGTCTTGCCGGCCAAGAGTATGTTACTCATTGGCATTGATGATACAGATAACAATGAGGAAGGTGCAACCTATTCCCTCGCTCATAATATCGCAACTGATATTGCCAAAAAATATGACGTTGTCTATGCGATTCATAATAATATCCAATTATATCCCTACAATCCAAGCAAAACCAAAAATTGCATGAGTACAGTAATCGGTTTTATCTATGAAGATAAAAGGAAAAGAGAGAAGATAGTGAAGGAATTCGCAAAGCAACTTAAAAAATACACCGTAAGTCAGGAAACAGGTATGGCAGTCTTTGATGGCTTCACGATCTCTGAAGAACTTGCGAAGGTATGTCTTTCTATAAAATATACATTGATTACGGATTTAGAGGCACTGAAAGATATAGCAACGAGAAATGGTGTTCAGTTATATACGATAACGGGAGAAAGAGGTTTGATTGGAGCTATAGCAGCGCTAGGGTTTTATGATAATCCAGAGCTGGCATCGAAGCTTCCCGAAAAGGAAAAGTAAAGTAGCTCTTGAAAAGTCTCTAAACCTTCTACTTTCCCAGCAGGAACTTCCCAATGATCGACAAATGGGGTCTTTTCTTTTTAGTAAAAGAATTTGGTTGTCTTTAATAATAAATACCCCGACCCCTTTTATAAGATTCATATCTTGAGTATAGCAAAAGATATTTTGAAGTTGATTTAATTATTGCTGGGGCAACCTCCAAACTTTTCATCCTAAACATAATAAATTCTAGTTGAGATACTTATCCATTTTCTTTTTAAAATCTTCATATGACGTATAAAGCTCTGTGTGCATCCCAACACTTTTGGCACTATCAACATGGGTAGGTGAATCATCCCAGAATAACGTCTCTTTTGGTTTAAATTCGATTTGCTTGAGTAATCTGCGGAAGAAGGCAGGATTACTTTTTATTTCTCCAATATGTGATGAAGCATAAAATCCATCAAAAATTTCACCAAAACCTAGTTTATGTACCAAATATTCTGCTCTATATTCTCTTGATTTGTTGCCACATACATTTTATATCCCTTTTTCTTTAATAACTGAATTTCCGCAATTAACTGCTTATTTATATTCTTCTGACTTTCAAACCAATAATCCAAATATGCATTAATAGAATCGTTCCATCCCCATTTTTTTAAGTAGGGCGTAATGGCTTCTTTTAAATCCGCTTGCCCTTTAAGACAATCCACAAATTCTTTTGCAAAAAATGGTTCGGTTTGCTCAGGAGTTATTCCCCAATCTCTTTCCAACTGATTTTTTACTTGTTCAAGTGTTAAATCTATGAGAACGCCATCAACATCAAAGATAAGTGCTTTGATCATGCACTGATTATAGCAAAGTCATTCGCTGACACTAGGGGACTACGTGGAACTTTCTATAAACTCTTAAGCATTGCTTCATCTATTTCTGCCATTGAAGAAAGAATTTTGGTTGCTTTGGAAAAATCATGGTGTTGAGAGTATATATGTGGTATGGCAAAAACTTTCATGCCCGCGTTATATGCTGCTTCAACGCCATTTTGCGCATCTTCTAGTACCAAACTTTCTGAAGGAAGTACGCCTAACTTATTTGCTGCTGTCAAAAACATTTCTGGATCAGGTTTTCCTTTTGTTACTTCATCGCCAGTTACAAAAACTTCAAATCTATTCTTTAAGCCGATTAATGCAATCACTTTACTAGCAAAATCACGAAATGTTGATGTTGCTATAGCTTTTTTTATTTGTAACTTGTCTAAAAGATCAACTAGCTCGAATAATCCTTTGTTTGGAGTAATTTGATCTAGCTTTTCAAAAAGCATTCGCTTTCTTGTTTTTTGTAATTCATCAATTGAAACGTCTAAATGTAAATATTCCTTAAAAATGCGCAATGCGTCATCTTCTTTTCTTCCCATCATTTGAAAACCTATCGATTCAGTGTATATATGTCCGTATTTTTTTGCCAATTCTTCGTTAACAACTCTCCACAAACTTTCGGTTTCAACCATTGTGCCGTCCATATCAAATATAACTGCTTTAATCATGAGAGTATTATAACAAACGAAGAGAAATAAATTCTGAGGTATATGACGAATAAAGTTCGTTTGAGATATAATAGCTATTATTATGTCAAAAGACCGGGTTGAAGCATTTAGTGATGGTGTTATGGCTTTGTTTTATGCCCTTTCCAACTGTTCTGCTTGGTGATCATCCAACTGAATAGAGATCAGCTCAATGAAGTTAGCAAAGTCCATTGCCACGAAACATTTATACTAATTCTGGTCGTGCAGAATATCTAGATGAAGCTGACATTCAAATCGATAATCGTATATTAAAACAATCGGCGAACTGATTGTAATATCTTACTTTCTACTTTTACCGATAATTTTCCTGCAGTATTTTTTATAATGGTTGAATCAGCAGTAAAAAGTTTATCCGGCCTAACATAACTCACAAGAGGCAAGGAACCTTCTGAAAAATCTGATGAGGTAATACGAATAGCAGTCTTGCTAGAGTATGGTTTCGAGGTAATTTGACATAATATCAAGTTATCAAATTCAACATGCGCTAAAACTAAGGCAGGACGTATTTTCGTTCCTTTCAAATTAGAAAAGGGGAAAGTAACCAAGACAATACTTCCTACTGTAAACTTTTCCATGCTTCATCCTCTTCTGGTTTATTCCAATCAGTTCCGAGCGTTTTTTCTGATAATACTAACGTATCATTTATACTGGTAACTTTTACAGGAGCGGGAAGAATCCTTATTTCACCTTTTTTTACCTGTAATTCAACTTCATCCCCAAGACCACTTTCATTTAAGAGCGGTTTGGGAATGCGTATTCCACGAGAGTTTCCTATAGCAATTAGTGTTGTAATCATATGTAACTACATTGTAGGTACACGGGACTCTTTTGTCAAGCAATCTGTTCACTAAGCTAAAAAACCTTGATCTTAATACACTGAGGGATGTACAACCTTAGAACTTTTTATCAAAATAATTACTTACATCTATGACAGCATCAAGAAGTCTTATCTGTTCTCTTTTGTTTATACTTTTGGATAGCGAGAATAAGCCACAATATGCCATTTATCCCAGCAGAAATTGCAGCAAATTTTATATTTAAAGTTATATAAACAACTGAAATACTAAAAGAAACAGCGGAAGTTAAAATGCTTGTTTGGAAAGCTGGCTTATCTTTACTAAGAATGGAAGGGAAGAGTGCAATAATAAATATAACTTGCCCAATTGTAAGTACTATATCTTGCCAGTGCATAACTAAAGTATATCAAACATTCTGACAAAGTACACTTGGCATACCCGAGAGAAGTCATTGACGTGGTAAAATAGTTGCATGGTAAGTTTTATTGTTATTTCCAAAGACAAAAAGAAGCGGGAAGAATATAGTAAGGTGTTTACGAAAGAACATCATATCCACATGTTTGATACAACAGTTCTTGAAAAAGATACCTCAGACAAAAAGTCTACCCAATCAATCGGTATTGAAGATATAAAACAATTACAGAAAAAAATATTTCTCAAACCGATCAAAAGTAAGTCAAAAGCTATAATCATACAAGACGCACAACTTCTTACTCCTGAAGCGCAAAATGCCTTGCTGAAAGTTTTAGAAGAACCACCGGCTCATACGATGATTTTATTAAATACCACCTCAAAAGAAGCATTATTGCCGACAATTCTTTCTCGTTGTCAGATCGTAGAATTAGAAATAGAACCCTTAAAGCTGAAGGAAAAAGAACTGCTTGAATTACAAACTTTTATCACAGATTTGCCAAACCTCTCAATCGGTCAAAAGTTAAAATATGCCGAAAAACACGCCAAAGATAAAGACAAAGCCCTGGCATGGATTGAGAAACTCATTCTTGTTTTGAGAGAACAGACAATTACTGTCATTCTGAACGACAGTGAAGAATCCATGAATGACAATGTACTTATTCTTCGCTCGTTCCAATCCCTTCACACAACCCTCAAGACCACCAATGTAAATCCTCGATTCGCTATAGAAAATACATTACTCAACCTTTAATCTGCTAAACTACTTGAATGGAATATCTCAAATCATTTCTTCAGAAAGAAAAATCACACTTTAATCGACTCGACCGACAAGCGCAAAAATTACTCGGCTCCATTACACTCTACTATTTTATCGGGCCTATCTTTGGCATCTTCATTGATGCATTCATCTGGAGACAATCGCACGACCCAATACTTGTTTCGTTTTACAATATCATTCTCTTTATTGGTATACCGATCGGTTTTTATTTGAATGGTCTACTTTTGAGGAAATACACGCCAAACATACTACAATTTGTGGGGTTATTCGTCGGTGGACTAGTTGTTGCTATTCTTATTTTTCTCCCCAAACTTTCCTACACTTCCGTCATGATTTATGGACTCATTGACGGTATTGCCGGTGGACTTTACTGGGCGAATCGCAATTTGCTGACCCTGAAAACTACGACTTCTGAAAATCGCATTTATTTTTCCGGTATCGAATCAATTATTAATACCTACTCAAAAATCCTCATCCCAGTTCTTATCGGGTGGTTCCTCATTCTCGGGACAAAAACACATCTTTATTCAACAATTCAAGGATACAAAGTGATCGGTGTGATCATGATGTTTGTTATTTGTATGGCTGGATTTGTCATGATGACATTGCGTATTAAACATGCTTCATATCAACAATTGCTTCTTAAAACCGTGAGTGAAAACTGGAAGAAGTTCCGTCTATTACAAATAGTCCTTGGTTTTATGCAAGGCATTACAAGCGTTTTGCCTACACTGATGGTGCTTATTTTACTCGGCAAAGAAGACACACTTGGCACTATCCAATCCCTTTCATCAATTCTCACGGCAATTGTTGTCTATTTTTTGGCAAAAAGACTGAAAGTTCAACATCGTGTGCGTCTTTTAGAAATCAGTTTTGTGCTTGGACTTATTGGAGCTGTATCATTTAGCATTTTTTATTCAGGTCTTGGGGTACTCATTTTTTATGCTGCACAAGCAATCATGCAACCTTTTATCTGGATGGCGACAAGTTCTATAAATTACGACCTTATTGATGAAGATAAAAATAATGAGACACATTATGCCTACATTAGCGATCAGGAACTCTATCTCAATGGCGGCCGAATAGCGGCTATCACCCTTTTTGTCATCTTCATACAACTCTTCTCAAACGAGACAGCATTGCGTTATACGCCACTTCTTTTCGCTTTCGCCCAAATATTTATGCAACTCTTAGCACGATCCATTGATAAGAAGGCCTCCTAGTCCTTCCTGATAGAATGCATTTCACGAGGATTTCCTTGCACTTTCCATAGCTTTTGCTCCTTCAATACTATCCTCAAGACCACCAATGTAAATCCTCGATTCGCTATAGAATATGTAATGCACAATGAGACTAGACTACTAATAAAATAACTCCAGCTACCATCACGATACTACCCAGCAAACGTTCTTTAATTTTTTCTTCTTTGAAGAAGATTCCTCCCCACAGGATTGTTAATATAGCCAGCGAAAAACAGAATGGCATATTTTATTGAAGAGTAATTTTCATACAGCTGTGCATGAAAAAATGTGGCAGATATGCTAAAGTGGCTGCTCACTGCCATGATAAAACTTGCCCTGTCCACTGATGAAGTTT
>JBBSGT010000037.1:0-11698 GCA_038253825.1 Candidatus Levyibacteriota bacterium | reverse complement strand
GGAGAGGTCGCCCTGCTGATTGCAGGACTTCCAATTTTTAGTCAAATAATCAAGGAGAGGTCGCATAGTGGTCGAGTGCGGATGTCTTGAAAACATCTGAGGGTTCACGCCTTCCGCGGGTTCGAATCCCGCTCTCTCCGCCGTATGAGAACGGTATGATGCAAATGCGAAATGCATGTGGTTTAGATATCAAAGATAATTTCCATGGAGAGGTCGCCCTCACGAGGACTTCCCGATATTACTAATTGAAATAACAATCAAGGAGAGGTCGCATAGTGGCCGAGTGCAGGAGTTTACTAAACTCCCGAATCGCAAGGTTCCGCGGGTTCGAATCCCGCCCTCTCCGCCAATTGGGAAATGAATGGTTTGGCTCGCCCTCTGCGAGGGCTCGCCAGCCGATTTTAAGCGCAAATTGGAATTTTTTATCTTTCAAAATGAAGTTCGAGCCGATATTTTTTAGAAATGCTCGGATTTTTAGATTTTCGGGTTCCGACAATAGAATTTTGGCTTGGCTACTGGCTAAAATCATTTCTTTCATCGGTTCGAGCCAATTATTTCCTTTTAGTTCAAAATCCTTAATATGCTGCTGGATGTCTAACTTCTCATTGAGGAGTTTTTGTTTTTTTAGCTGGTATTCTTCTGGTTCGATGCCTTTGCCACCGATAAACAGATCAAGCAGATTATCCATTTTCTGCTCAATCTCTACTTTTTTAGTTTGAAGATTTTGAACAAAAACTTTCGTTTCCGCTTTTGCTTGTTCTCGTTCTTTGTCTATTTCAGCAAGCATATTTTTTGCCCAATCATCAGGCAAAGAAACTTTTTGAATGATTCCTTCCATCTGTTCAACAAGATTTTCTTCCCGCAAATATTTTTCCTCGCACTTTTGCTTTTTCTTGGTGCAACGATAATAGTGATGTCCTTTTTGTTTTTCGACTGTTATGAGGCAATCGCAATTTCCGCATTTCATCAAACCAGAAAAAGCAAATTCATGTTTTCGCTTTCGTTTCTTTTTTCCTCGATTACTCATTACTTGTTGAACAGAATCAAAAAGTTTTTTGGAAATAATTGGCTCGTGTATTCCGTCGTAAATTTCGCCGTTGAAATAAAACACGCCATAGTAGATGTGATTTTGAAGCATACGCTGGACACAGGAAACAGAAAGAACATTGCCTTTGTAGCTTTTTAGCCCCGCTTGTTCCAAAACAAGGGCAAGAGCTTTTAGCGTGTATTCGCCAGTCGAGTAAAGTTCAAACGCTTTTCGCACAAACGGTGCTTTTTCGCTATCAATATCAATCGCCCTTGTTTTGGGATTATTGGAATATCCAAGCGGGGCAAAAGTTGGCCAAATACCCTTGCGCAGTTTTGCCCGATGTCCTCGCTTGATATTTTCGCTTAAATTATCTATGTAATACTTGCTCTGGCCAAAGGCAATGTTCATCATAAATTTCCCTTGTGGCGTTGAGTCAAACCAAAATGTTGGAAATTTTAAATCTTTAATCTTTCCCGTGTCCAGCAAATAAATGATTTTACCTCCGTCAATTGAATTTCTAGCGAGTCGGTCGGGATGCCAAGCCAAAATTCCTTGGGCCTCACCCTTTTCAATCCGATCGAGCATTTCACCAAAAATTTTTCGGCCAGGTTCTTTGGCAGTTTTTGCCTCGCTTAGCGAGGCGACGATTTCAAGTTTTTCTTTGGCGGCAAATTCTTTTAATTCGGAAATTTGAGATTCAATACTTAAAACCTGTTTTTCTTCGCTGTCGGTTGATTTTCGAGTGTAAATAAAATATTTCATAGTTCCTCCTTAAAAATTAAAAATGAAAATTCGGGAAGCCCGCTTTTGGCCAGCCCCGTTACTACGGGGCAAAGATAAAAAATTCCAATTTGCGCTTAAAATCGGCTGGCGAGCCCTCGCAGAGGGCGAGCCAAACCATTCATTTCCCAATTGGCGGTGTGCGTTCGAAAAAATTCGAACTGATTTCGCCCAAAATTTGTAGGGCGGGCGGAATTCCCCCCCCCCTTCCGCCCGCCAACGGAAGCGACCCTTTCGGATTGAAAAACTGCCAAAGAACCTGAAAAAATATCGGCTCAAACTTCATTTTGGGCCAAAAGCGGGCTTCCCTCATTTTTAATTGGACTAGTTTTATTTTATTTGCTATCATATTTATGAAGGGTTATATAAGCACCCATACTAATACTATCATACTTAGGAAACTATGAAAAGTCAAAACAATATAGAAAACATCGGGGATAAGATAAAACTGCTTAGAAATAAGCAGGGTTTAACGCAGGACGAATTGGCGAGAAAATCCGATCTTCCCTATACAACGCTAACCAAAATTGAAAGCAATGTAATAACTAAGCCGAGTATTCAAACGGTCGTAAAAATCGCCAGTGGTCTTGGTGTTACCATTGATAATTTAATGAAATAAAAATATGGATAACTTTGAATCACAATTTCAGCCAGAAAGGAAAGAGGGAAATCCTCTTGAAGAAAATCTAGTAAGCTATTTTCAAAAATATGACTCTGAACTAGTCGAAAAATACGGGGAAGATGAATATAGAAAGAAGTTAGAAGAGATTGAATTGAAGTTAAGGTGTCTGCCTATAGCTCACTCAACAAATATTAAAGATATTGTCCCCATACTTCAATCTGGGTTAAAACCTTTTTCCCATCGAGGTGAAAAAAATTATGCTAAATCCGCAATTTTTAAATATGATCATCAGTATGGTTTGGATAATTATGTTTTTGCTGAAATTGGACACTGTCCATCTTATGGACCAGAAAAAGGCAGGGTGACTATATTGATAGATGATTCTGTAGCTGAACAAAGTGGATCATTTTTTACATTCCATGACCTAACAGGAGTACTACTTGCTTCAGAACAACACAGACAGAGAGAGGAAAGATATACACCTGATCCCTATGCTGACAGAATAAAACAACAGTATTATCAATCAAAATTACCACTAAGTGCTGCTTATGGGATTTTAGCCCGCACCTTTCTGAAGTCTGGAAAAACTTTAGAACAATTTTTCCAAGATAAGTATACTCCTTTTCCTCCCGCTTACGATCCTGATTTTACAAATACTAATCACGGCTCTCCAGAAATTAAAATTGGAGGGGTTGTGTCACCAGATAAATTTATTGGGTACGTAGTCAAAGACGAGGAAACTCGCCAAGCATTGCTCGTACATGGGATAGCGGAAGAAAAAATAATTTTATCAACTGACCCAACACAAGAAAAAAAATTAATTTATGATTACAAGAAGAATTTGTCGCCAAGCTTGACAAAGTCTAGCGAACCAGCTAAAACTGGCTAGAAAAACTTGAAATCGTCCAATCCGAAAGGGTCGCTTCCGTTGGCGGGCGGAAGGGGGGGGTTGGGGGGGAATTCCGCCCGCCCTACAAATTTTGGGCGAAATCAGTTCGAATTTTTTCGAACGCACACCGCACTTTATTTAGTCGATTCATAAAGGGAGGGATGTCTGAGTGGTTTAAGGTAACTCCTTGCTAAGGAGTCGTGGGGGTAAACCCTACCGCAGGTTCGAATCCTGTTCCCTCCGCACCACAAAATAGCCTCAAGCCATAAGTATTTACAGGCACGATATAAGCCTGTAGTGCTTGATTTATTTTTCGAAAATTTTATAATACAGCCATGATAGCTGAAGTTCAAAAACCGCGTTATGACGCACTTCTTATTCATGGACTAGGGTGGAGACATTCTGCTGAAGAAGAAGCGGGATTGTTGGAAAGAGCACAAATACAAGAACTAGAAAAACCACCTGAAAAAAGGAAAGATATCTCAATCTTTCGCTATTCTCGTCCAAGCCTTGAAGGACATTTTGTTGATTCAGCAGCACAAGCACTCTATAAAAATAGTGTAGTAGCAGATAATATTGTTGTGACTGGTTCTCAGCTTTTTGATCATCCTACGCCGTATGCGGAGGTATTAGAAAATCAATTTCGTGTTAAATCACCTGATGCAAATGTAATAGATGCTGGTGAAGCAAGAACTACTGCCATGGAAATAAATGGTCTTGTACAACAAGCACGGGAACATGGTTGGAATAATATAGCAACGGTAACTTTAGGAATTCATCAGAAACGAGCTGCAATGCTTGCAAAGAAAGTTTCTAAACGAACAGGTGTTAATATCACCGTTTTGGCTGCGGAGGACATCTTAACAAATCCTGAAATGCATGAGTCAGGTGATCATGTCTCAGCGGAAGCGAAAGCAGGTCGTTATAAAGAATTTTTCGGCAAACTTCAACAAAGCAAAGGCTATAGAAAATTTGCGACGCATGAATTAATCGCGAGAAATATTGAACGCACCCACACGACTGCTTTATTTGATAAATTATCCAAAGTGATTCGCCCCAAAGTTATGTCTAAATAGTTCGGCACGATTAACTTGTACGAAGAAAAGTTCCAACATCATCCCATCTGGCCCGCACCAAGTTGTTTCTTCACAAAAATAAAAATGCCCCTACACCAATAAATATGGCTCCAGCAATCTTCTCAATAATGCTCTCTTTCAACCTTTTCATAATTACTTTTGAAAAGAGAACAAGAAGGAGCGTATCTAATCCTAATGCAGCTATTGCTGCGAGGAAAACGATGTATGGTGAGTAGGAAGATGCAAAAAGAGCAATCGCGATTTGCGTTTTGTCACCAAAATCTGCAAGAAAAATAATCCCTGCTATGGAGAAAAACTTATGTGGATAATGCTTCTTCTTGCTCACACCTTTACGACCATCAAGAAAAATAAGAGCACCAAGAATAATAAAGATAACTCCAGAGATTACTTTTAAAACTTTGTGTGGGATAAGCAAGGCAAGTCCTGAACCCAAAATAACTGCGAGTGTTACCCCGACAGTAAAACCTGTCATGATTGCTAAAAAAAGAAGAAAATGTTTTTTTGTTCTCGTTGATAGAAGGATAGTCAAAAGCTGCGTCTTATCACCTATTTGTGCAAGGTATAGTGAAGCGAACATCAGGAGAAAAGAAGCAAGCATAAAGTCATTATCTCAGAATAAGAAAAAATAGTCTATCTTGGATGTTAGAGCATTATGTGACTGGGATGTGTCCGTAAAAAAGTTCCAACATCATCCCATCTGGCCCGCAAAGCAAATTAGCCTCATTTTATCTACAAACCATCACCTATGGTACAATTATTCCAATGGAAAGCGTGTCTATTAGAAAAGTAAAAGAGAACGAGTTGCATATTATTCAAAGTTTAAATCATCAATTATTTATCCATGATGAAGTGTATGATCCGTTACTCAATATGAATTGGCCTTTTGAACATGTTGGGGAAGAGTATTTTAGAAATAAAATTAGTGGTAAGAGCGGTGTCTGTTTTGTAGCAGAAATCGACAGCAAGATTGTAGGCTACTTAGTCGGTGGATTGATGGAGCCGCATTCGTATAGAACAATTACTAAACAAACAGAATTAGAGAATATATTAGTGACAGAAGAATGTCGTGGACATGGCATTGGAGAAAAATTGTTTGAAGTATTTATAGGGTGGAGCAAGCAACATGGGGCAGAAAGAATAAAAGTTAGTACCTCTGCGGAAAACGATGGAGCAATTAAATTTTATAAAAAAGTAGGTTTTATCCCTTATTCAGCAGAATTAGAATATGAATTAAAATAGATTTTGTGCCAGAAAAGTTCCAATATTGTCCCATCTGGCCCGCACTACAAAATTAGCCACGTTTGAAAATGGGGAGTTTATTTTTTTGATATAATTATCTAGCATTTTATGAAAATACCACAGAGTTTACGGAAAAAGGCGTTGTTTATTATTGATGTCCAGCCAGAATTTCTTGATAAAAGAAATAATTATATTGTTGAGGAAATTAATACGCTACTAGATAATACAAAGTATGATTTATATGTTGAAGCAGTATTTTATTCGAAGAAAGACTCTCTGTGGGATAAACAAAGACAGATAATTGTGCCCAAAGGGAGAAACACGCATACAGTAAAAAGCATAGCAAATAAACTCAAAAGTTTTTCATCTATTAAAGTAGAAAAGCACACTCGCTCAGTATTTAAAGATGATAAAAAAGAAGTATTTGCTCTTCTCAAAAAACATAAAATAGAAGAAATTCATTTTGTGGGGACACAGACAAACGATTGTATCTTTGCTAGTGCACTTGAAGCATTTGATTTAGGATTTTTTTCTTATGCCATCGAGGAATGTTGCGAAACAGCCACAGAAGAATTGCAAGGATACGGACTTGCGCTTCTTCGTAGACAAAAAATGACTAATAATTCCGTTGTCGAAAAAGTAAAATTTTTAACTATAACTTAAATTTAACCAGCAAAGTTTGGTATATACTACTGGAGCCTTTTTAATATAGTATATATATCCCCACTAATAATCTTCCATGAAGGGACTTGCGTAAATCCATATTTTTGGAACGAACGCCAGGCATGATTACCAGTATTAGGCGCAATAGCATCCCAGGCAACAGCATGATATTTGCTCTGTGCAGAGGTAAGAAGGTGTTTCACAAGTCTTTTTTCTATATCTGTATTCTTATATTGTGGGTCCACAAAAATTTCTCCTCCAAATAAATGATTGCCATCCCACCACGGCTGTACCCCTGCGACAATTGCTCCCACAATTTTGACGTTATATTCAGCAAGAAAAAAAAGATCAGGCTGTCTTTTATAAAAAGAAGAGATAAATTTATGAGCAATTTCTTTTGTCCAATGCTCTCCCAATTCTTCTACGGAGTTATATGCCTTACAGTAAATTTCAGCTAGTGGAAGGAAATCATCTTCATTTATTGGTCTGATATTTAGCGAAAATTCATCTTTTTTTAGCATATGATCATACATTACTGCCTGTACAGAATATGGTGGATTATAAGGAAACAGTTTGTTTACATAATGAGCAATTCCTTCCCTCTCAGATCCTCCAAGATACACTGTTTGGATTCCATCAAAAAACATCTTTCTAAAGTAATAGGAATCCATCCATTCGGTCATTCCGGGAGTGTCCTTTGACGTAACTCCACAGTAGAATCCCATTTCTGTTAATGAAAAGACTTCTCCAATAAATATTCCATGCAATTTTTTCTTATAGATAAATAACATAATTTTATATCGCAAATCCTTTTGATGAGCATACAAGTAATCGATAATTGGTAAATAGCTTGCATATTTTTCTTTGTCAGCAGCTAGAAAATGTTTGACTTTCGTTTTTGAAAATTTTGTAATATCTTCGATCACATCAAATTGTATTGCTGATTGCTCAATTTTTTTTACTTTTTTAATAAATTTTCTTGCATTAGGATTTATTTCTCCTTGGGGAGAAATGAATATTTTGTTTAATTGAAGCACGGTTTCAGGGCAAGAATCATCCTCCAGAAGATGTCGAGAATCGAGTTGTGTTTGGGGTACATGAAATTGTTCATATGATTCTTGATGAAATTTTTTAAGGAGAACACGACACTGTGTTGTCTCAAAGATTGCTTGACACAGTTTTTGGAGTATTATTCCATGTGTCTTATCAAGAATAGGAGTCACATACATTACATTGTTTCGATATCCAATAACCACAATAATATCAGGAGTAACAAATTTATATCCTCTTTTACCGTCCTCTCCATGTGAAGTTCGTAGGGTATAAAGCCAGCTACGTGCATATTGAATCGAATCCTTTGGAAAGGCTATCCGAAATAGTTGCTCGTCCTCAAGCTCTAGACGAGAAATACCAGAGATAGTAAGTAACTGTTTTTCTTTAATACTTTTCACAAAATTAGTTGGTCAGATTATACCATAAATTTTTCAAAGCTTTTTCACATACCCAAATACTTATTTCTATTCATAGAAACTCTAGTCTCAAACTCATCCATTTGCTACACTTTTAATATGTCTCTCTTTGATTTATTCTTTCCCAAACGTTGTGTGCAGTGTAAAAAATTTGGATCGTATCTTTGCCCAAATTGTTTTTCCTACATCGCTTTCACCGATTCGATGATATGTACAGTTTGTAACAGGCAGGCGATAGGTGGCCTTACGCATCCGGTTTGTCAAACTCGCTATACCATCGACGGTGTTTTCCCTAGCCTTGTTTATAAAGGCGTGGTCAAAAAGTTAGTTTATACTTTTAAATACCCTCCATATCTTACTGACTTGCAGACATTGCTTGTGGAGCTTTTTTATGAAGGCATTATTCAAAAAGAACAATTTTATCGATTGCTCACACAAGAAAATGTTTTCGTTCCTATCCCACTGCATAAGAAAAAGTTAAGAAAACGAGGCTACAATCAGGCATGTCTCTTGGCAGAAGGATTGTCTCAATGTCTTAACTTTCCGATTGTGGATTGTCTAGAGAGGGTAAAGGAGACAAAGACACAGGTAGGGTTATCAAAAGAATTGAGAGCAGAAAATATAAAAAGTGCATTTGCGCTAAAACCTGCATTTTTGGAGCAAGTACGTGGTCTTCATCATGTTTTTCTCGTCGATGATGTTGCTACTTCAGGAGCAACCATGCTGGAAGCAGCCAAAGTATTGAAGAAATCGGGTGTAAAGACCGTGTGGGGTTTGACGCTTGCACACGGCGAATAAGTTTTTACACAATTTTTATATTGCTGTGCTATAGTGACGATATGGGTATATTTATTAATTGGTTAGCGAGTGCTGTCGTCATTCTTATTGCGTCCTATATTTTGCCGGGTGTCCATGTGCAAAGTTTTTGGACGGCACTGATGGTTGCTTTGGTAATGGGTATTTTAAATATCTTGATCAAGCCGCTTCTTATTTTGCTGACCTTGCCCATTACAATTTTGACGCTAGGGTTATTCTTATTGGTTATCAACGCGCTTATCGTTCTCTTAGTAAGTCATATTGTGCCAGGTTTTCAAATTGATGGCTTCTGGTGGGCAGTACTGTTTAGTTTGCTCGTCTCATTAATTAATACATTTACATCAAAACTGTAGAACTCTTTCGGATGCTTATATGGCAATTGCAACTCATATTATAAAAAGCGGTTTTTTACCCGTTGGTGATGGTCATAATCTTTACTATGAACAATGGGGAAACCAAAATGCTGCCCCCATTTTTTATCTCCATGGAGGACCGGGGAGTGGTTTTAGTGATGGAAATAAATTATTGTTTGACCCTGCGAAACATCACGTTATTTTTCATGACCAACGCGGTAGTGGCAGGAGCACTCCCTCTGCTTCTCTCGAGCAGAACACGACACAGAATTTAATAGAAGATATCAATAAATTGGCAGAGCATCTACGTATAGATTCATTTATTGTCGTGGGCGGTTCATGGGGATCAACACTCTCGTTATTATATGCAATTGCCAATCCCAAACGGGTGCAAAAGCTGGTTGTCTGGAGCATTTGTTTGGTTAGAAAATTTGAGACAGATTATGTAAATGGAGGATATCCGAGATATTCCTTCCCCGAAGCATGGGAACGATTTATTTCATTTGTCCCTGAAAAACACAGAACCAACGGGGACAAAATCATGGAGTATTATGCACAGCAGATTCGCTCAACAGAAAAAAACACGGCGAGCAAGTTTGCCGGTGAATGGATATTATGGGAAGCTTCTCTTCTATCCAAAAACTATGATCAAAGAAGACTTGAAGCAGAAATCCTCAGTATAGATACTCTCCCTATGGCAATGCTTGAAACCCATTACTTTCTCAATAACTGTTTCATTCCAGAAAATTATATCTTGGACAATATCACAAAGATCCAGCATATCCCAGCTTTCATCGTCCATGGAAGATTTGATTTTTGTACGCCACCAATAGCTGCCAGAGACTTAGCCAAAGCCTATGGTAAAAGTTCCATATTACAGTGGACAAATGCTGGCCATCTTCGAACAGATCCAGAAAATTTTGTGGTACTTAAAGCAATTATAAATGCAATTGCTTAATCCTTAATTTCTGTAAATCCCTGTCCGTTTGGAACCGTTAGTTGGTATGGTAAACTCTTACTATGAATAAAAACATATTTATTGACGCTGTATATTTCCTCAAAAAAATTCAGTCTCCCGAAGGGATAGGAAATGACGGGACATAATCTGCTTAATGGAACGTTCAGAAAGACGTTTCTTTCTCTGCGGAATCGCAACTTTCGATTGTTTTTCATCGGCCAATTAATCTCAAATACCGGCAATTGGCTTACTACAGTTGCGCTCATTTTGCTGGTGCTTAAAATTACGGGGAGTGGATTTGCGGTGGGGGTACTGACTGCTTGTCAATTTGGTCCCATACTTTTCCTCTCTGCATGGGCTGGAGCTATCGCGGATCGATTAGCCAAACGGCGTCTTATCCTTCTGACACAAAGTCTTCAAATGATACAATCCATCGGTCTTGCTATCTTGGCATTTATGCCGCATCCACCGCTTGCCGGATTGTATGTGCTTGCTACTCTTGGAGGAATTTTACTTGCCTTTGATAATCCCTTCCGTCGCGCCTTTGTGAGTGAGATGGTTCCGGCTAAAGAGATACCCAACGCAGTTGTTCTCTTCAGTGCCGTCGTAAATGTCTCACGTATTTTTGGACCTGCGTTGGCAGGTTTATTGGTTGTGATTGTCGGCTTTGGATGGTGTTTTACAATCGACGCTCTGTCATACATAGCAGTTCTCATCGGAATTCTCATGATGCGACCTTCAGAACTTCACCGCCAAGCGCATAAACTTCCAACGAAAGGTGGAGCCGGGGACGGAATTCGTTATATTCTGTCCACACCATTGTTATGGATCAGCTTTGTTATACTTGCTCTCATCGGGACGTTGTCTTACAATTTTAACGTTACCCTTCCACTTTTTGTTACTGATACGCTTCACAGTACTGACGTAGTCTTCACTATTCTTTATTCTGTTTTCAGCTTAGGTGCTGTGGTGTGTGCGTTGGTAGTTGCTCACAGGAGTCTCGTGGGCATTCGTCATATTATCATTGGCGCCACGGCTCTTGGTTTTGCGATGATATTACTTGCCTGTGTCTCAAATGTCACAACAGCCATGCCAGTTGCATTTTTCTTAGGCATGGCAAGCATTCTTTATATGACTTCAACGACTGCTTTGGCCCAGGTTGAAGCAAAACACGAAATGCATGGACGCGTCCTCGCAATGCAAACTGTATTAGTTGGGGGCACCACGCTTATTGGCGGCCCTTTTTCAGGTTGGCTTGCTGATACTTTTGGGGGACGAGCACCGCTCCTTCTGGGAGGAATAACGTGTCTTCTAGCAGCAGCGTTTGGTCACTGGGCAACCAGATATTATATCCCTCGAGCAATAGAAGAGACAGAAGTACTGACAGGCTCTTTGGAAACTGCTGATGAAAGCTAAATTGCACAAATAAGTAGTTTACCTGCTTTTGTGGACACTCTCGATATTGATTGGAACCGCGTAGAAGAGTATGTTTTTAAGTGGGCACGAATGCACTCTGCATATTAGTTTTGGAATTGCATTCGCATGATACCACACGTTTACTACAACATATATGTATTGGAACACTAATAACAGCAGCCCCGATAGGTAAACTTTATACCTACGTGGTAATGTAAGAAATTACTTGCAATCTATATAATAGTCAACTCCCAAATAGTACGGTGTCAAAAAGCAAGTGTTATTTCAGTTTAGCTTTGATCTATATGATATTTTTTCCATAGTTATCCCTTCACGATTCTATTCGTGCTTTTTCATTTCTCTCTT
>JBBSGT010000036.1:0-11727 GCA_038253825.1 Candidatus Levyibacteriota bacterium | reverse complement strand
GGTATTTGCTCATGAAGACACGCTCTCAATCGGCCAAATGAAACTTCTGCATGGCTCGATTTATCCGCTTAAAAGTTACAAAGAATTTCATGAGATCGATCCATTTTCATCGTTACTGGGACTCTTATCCAAATCACAATTAGGCGACAAAGTAGCACTTCAGATCTTGCTTCTGCCAGTGGGCAAATCTTGGCAAAGGAAAGGCTATAACATGGCTAAACATAAATCCAGCGATGCCTTAGGTAAGGAAACAGCCAATCCCTATGCTAAAGTTATCGAGCAGAAAATAGCTTTGGATGGGTTCAAAGTAGCGATCCGTTTGGCCGTTAATGCAGAGAGCAAAACACGTAGTTGGCACTTGATTCAGCAGATTGCTCACAGCTTTGCCGGGCTGAACAATCCTTCAGGCAATGGTCTGGGTTTTCGACGCACATTCCTCTGGCAGCGAAAGCGGTTACTGACTGCAATGCAGCATCGTAGTCGTTATTTTATGCCACAGCAAATTCTCAACGTCGAAGAGCTGGCAACGCTCTATCATTTCCCTTCGGTAAAGTTGGCTCGCATCCACAATATTTCGTGGTATAAAAGTATCTTCTCCGATCCACCTGAAGATCTGCCAATTGCTGAACGGTTGACTCCGGAAGAAAAAGGACAAGTGAACTTTTTTGCCAGGACGGAATTTAAAAACAAGATGACCACCTTTGGGATCAAAGAAAGTGACAGACGCCGTCATATGTATATTATCGGAAAGACGGGGACAGGTAAGTCTACCTTGATTACTAATTTGGCGGTGAACGATATCCGCAACAACAAAGGTGTCTGTATCGTTGATCCGCATGGGGATTTGTGTGAGACAATTCTTGACTATATCCCTTCTTACAGGATCAATGATGTCATTTATTTGGACCCATCTGACCTTGATTATGCGTTCCTTCTGAACCCGCTTGAAGTGACTGATAGCTACCAGATGGAATTGGTGGTTTCAGGGATTGTCGGGATCTTTCACAAAATCTATGGCACCTCATGGGGACCGCGTTTGGAGTACATTCTGCGCAATACGTTGTTTACTTTGACTCACATGCCCAACGCAACCCTTCTGATGGTTCCTGAGCTTTTGACCAATGACGCGTTCCGCCAAAAAGTGCTCACGCATGTTACTGATCCTGTATTAAAAAGTTATTGGACAGGGGAATTTGCGCAAATGCCTGATCGTTTGAAGAACGAATCGATTTCACCAATCCTCAATAAAGTCGGTCAATTTATCTCGAGTCGTTTTATCCGCAACATTTTGCAGAACCCCCGTTCGACGATCAATCTGGAGAATATTATGGATGAGGGCAAGATCTTACTCTTGAATTTATCCCAAGGGAAATTGGGTGAAGATAATGCAGCGCTTTTGGGTGCCATGATCATCACCAAGATCCAGCTGGCAGCAATGAATCGGGTTTCCGTCAATGAGCAAAACCGACGAGATTTTTATCTTTATGTCGATGAGTTCCAGAATTTTGCCACATCGAGTTTCATCAAGATTCTTTCCGAGGCGCGTAAGTATCGACTCAACTTGATTCTTGCAAATCAGTATATTTCTCAAATTCCTCTTGATGTCCGAGGTGCGATCTTTGGAAATGCGGGAACGATGTTTTCTTTCTTGGTGGGTGCTGAAGACGCAGCATTTATGGCACGGGAATTTAAAGAACGGTTTAAAGAAGAAGATATTCTTTCACTCCCGAATTACCAAGGCATTGTGAAGTTGGCAATCGACAGCGTTACCCAAGAACCATTTCTCTGTACGACATTGCCGTTGCCACGGGACATAACACATAATAGACAAAAGGTGATTACAAATTCCAGAATGCGGTATATGAAGAAGGTAGCGAAGTAATTTTTAATGGTTTAAAAATTAGTAATTAACGTTTGTTTTTCTTCTCAAGTAGAGTCCTATTGCAGCCATTGCTCCAAGAATAATGAGACTTGTCGATTCCGGGCCTGTGCTCGGCGTTGATTTACTTTTGCTCGTCGGATAGATCGTCTGACCACCAGGAGTTTTGCGGGGAGCAGAGTTGTTGAAAGCAGGAAAGGGAGCTGCTGTAGGTGCTGGTGTTGGACAGACTGTTTTGTCTGTTATACCGCCGCCATTAACTAAGAGGCAATTATTCCCGGCAGCAAGTACAACCGAGGGAGAAGCGGCGGTGATGAAGAAGCTGGTGATGAGCGCAAAAAGTACTAATTTCATACCTGAGGAGTAGTGCTTGGGATACAATACACGCCTATAGCATATTTGTCAATACCAGCTCAGGCATACTTGATATGGATAAGGATGAGTACGATATAAAGAGCATCCCTTGACAAAAATCCCAAAATATGGTGTAATAGAAGCAATTACACGCACTGAATCTTCAGTACATCTTATTCCTTACACGCATGAACTAAATTTAATTCATCTTTTTACGAAAGCACTATTCCTATGGTAACAAAAAAATCTACAACAAAAACACCTACAGTTGATGAACTGGTTGGCAAACCGGTAGCTGATGCTGCTAAAGAAGTATCAGTTGAAGCAGCTCCAACTATTACAGAAGCTCCAGCACCTGCTGCAAATGCAGAACAAGCTGCAGAGTCAAAAGCTGAACCAACCCAACGTGCCGAGGCAAGCTCAGAACCTTCACGCCCGCATAGAATTCATATCGGTGGTGGAGATCGTTCTGGCGATGGCGGTCGGTACTCTGCTAATCAAAATCACAGTAATCATTATCCAACTCCACAAAACACACCAACTGAAGAAGTCAAAGGTTTTCTTGACACACAACCGGAAGGTCATGGTTTCCTTCGACCAAAGTTCATTCATTCCAGTCGAGATATTTATATCTCACAGTCCCAGATCAGACGCTTTATGCTCCGCCCGGGAGATCTGGTAGAGGGCGTTGCTCGTCCACCCAAAGACACAGAACGATATTTTGGTCTTCTTAAAGTTGAAAAAGTAAACGGTGTCACTGCAGATGAAGCAGTCCGACGGCCATACTTTGACGACTTGACGGCTATTTATCCAACCAAGCAAATTATCCTTTCAACCGATACCACACCGCAGTCAACTCGTATTATTGATCTGATCGCGCCGATTGGGTTTGGTCAGCGAGGTATGATCGTTTCGCCACCAAAAGCTGGGAAAACCACGATCCTTAAAGATATTGCAGCCGGAATCTCAGCTAATTTCCCGGATGTTCACTTGATGGCGGCACTTATTGGTGAGCGACCGGAAGAAGTTACTGATATCAGCATGTCAGTCAAAGGTGAAGTTGTTGCTTCCAATTTTGATGAACCACCTGAGAATCAGACTCGAGTTGCAGAAATCACGCTAGAGCGCGCAAAGCGTATGGTCGAACTTGGCCGCGACGTGGTTATCTTGCTTGACTCGATTACTCGTCTTGCTCGTGCTTACAATTTGGCAGTTGAACCAAGTGGCAGAACCCTCTCAGGAGGATTTGATCCTGCAGCGCTGCATCCAGCCAAGCGATTCTTTGGTGCAGCACGAAATTGCCAAGAAGGTGGTTCACTTACCATTATCGGTACAGCCCTGGTCGAAACCGGTTCACGTATGGATGATTTGATCTACGAAGAGTTCAAAGGAACCGGCAACATGGAATTGCATCTGGATCGCAGACTCGCAGAGCGACGTATCTTTCCGGCAATCAACATCGAACGATCAGGAACTCGAGGAGAAGAGCGCATTTTACCAGAAGCAAACTACAAAAAGATTGTCACCATGCGCCGCATGATGGATATGCTCAATGACGACGAGAGAACCTTGAAACTTGTTGAGCAATTAGAGAAAGCCAAATCCAACAACGAATTCCTCGAACAACTCGGCAAGACTTAACTGCTGACATTGACAGGTTATACGTCGTGTGTATAATTAGTGTGTATGAATGTTCAGAGAACAAATATTACTTTGCCTTCAACAGTGCTGAAACAACTGCAACTGCAGATTCCTCAAGGGAAAAGAAGTATGTTTATTGCGGAAGCGATTACGGAAAAGCTTGGAAAAAAGAAAAGCAGAGAAGAAGCGTTAAAAGAAAGTCTGAAAGTAAATTATAAATTTGATAAAAAAATTATGGAAGACTGGGCTGTAACAGAGGTGGAAGGTTGGCCGGAGTAAGCACTGAGACTCATCTTATACGAAGAGGAGATATTTGGATTACCGATCTTCGGCCAGGGGTTGGCCGAGAAGTTGCGAAAAAGAGACCTACGCTTGTTATTTCGATAAACCCAATTAATAGTATCTCTCCAACCGTGATTGTTATCCCTATTTCTTCGCGAATTCCTACTTTGTTAGGTCCTGAAAGAATTTTTCTTTCAGCAAGCGAAAGTATGCTTGAAAAAGACTCAGTAATTTTAAATTTTCATATACGAGCAGTGGATAAGAAAAGACTCAGCAAAAAAATTAGCAGTCTCTCCAAAACGAAAATGAAGGAAGTAGAAGAAGCTCTCAAACTTGTCCTCGATTTACCATAATGGTTCTATGCTGAATATAAAACCATTCAGTTATAAGTTCGCAATTTGACGCTGCCTTAAAAATTTGCTACCATCAATCCTTAATACTGGCGTTGCCCGACGAGTGAGCTCTGCCAAAGCTGTATATGCATAAACGCTCTACGCATAAACTCAATATTTGGGTTAAAAATCATACAGGAGAACTAAGGGGATTTCTCGATTTTCTCTTTTTCTATACCAAACGAAAGCTGGTAAATTTTTCGGTACGGTTTGAAAAGAACAAAAACAAACTTGTTAAGTTCTTCCTCATGAAACGCGGTCGCTACAACCGTCCTTTTCTGCATCTGACCACCATGGGAGTTCTGGGGGTGGGAGTGATTATTGCACCATTTCTTGCCGATACGTTCCCGATTTTTGCAGCCCAAAATGAAACGAAGATACTTGCTGCGACTTCAGCCGAGAAGCAATCAGTTGCCGTTGATGAGAATGTTTTTCAGACACAAGTTTCTAATAAACCACGCGAAAAAATTGCCACCTATCAAGTAGAAAAAGGAGATAACTTGGCAACCATTGCGAAGAAGTTTTCAGCTCCAGGCAATCCTATTTCTGAAGATACCATCCGATGGGCAAATAATCTCAGTGATGACACTCTTACTGTGGGTCAGTCATTGCAAATTCTTCCTGTCAGCGGTATTGCCCATAAAGTTGAAGAAGGCGAGACTATTTATACTATCGCGAAGAAATACAACACAAATCCGCAGAATATTGCTGATTTTCCGTTTAACGAGTTTGCTGGTAATGGGGAAAGTTTGGCATTGGTAACAGGTGAAATTTTGATTGTTCCAGGTGGAGTTGAACCTTCATCGGAACCAAAGATAGTCAGACCAAACTTCGAGATTGCCCAAGGACCGGTTGCGGTTGCAAGTGGGGGTTGGTTCTTCCCAGTGCAGGGAATCATTACGCAGTATCCAAGTTGGTATCACATGGCGCTGGATATCGCAGGACCAATTGGTGCACCTGTCTATGCTGCTCATAGTGGTACGGTCGGCCGTGTCAGTGTCGGAGCGTTTGATACTGGGTATGGTAATAATATCTGGATTAATGATGGTGACGGTATCCGCACCCACTATGCTCATTTGAACAGCGTGGCAGCCAGTGTGGGACAGCGAGTCATCGGTGGTCAAACAATTATCGGTTACCGAGGAAACACCGGAAGATCCACAGGGCCGCATACGCATTTTGAAGTGGAAGTAAATGGTACCCTGATTAACCCGCTGACCTATGTTAATCCATAACGTTGATACTGTATAATTGAAAGTAAAGAATAATGAGTAATGATTAAAGATCTTAATTCTTCATTCATTAATCTTTAATCAATAATTGTAGTAGAAGGGCCTGTAGCTTAGTGGTATAGCGCTTCCATGGCATGGAAGAGGTCGAGAGTTCGAGTCTCTTCAGGTCCACCCATTGCACAAGAGCGAAAAAAAGGCTATGCTCAAAGAGGGAACACCTGCTCATGAAATACGCTTTTGCTTTTATTATTCCACTTATTTTAGTTCTGGTTGGTACAACTATCTTCTTGCCGCAGGTGGCATTGGCAGATGATTGTGCACAGATTACCCAAGCTCCTAATCTCTATCAAGCTACACAAAGCGGATCAAACGCTCGATTATATTTTACCCCAGTCAATGAACAAACTACCGGTTACACAATCAATTACGGTTTATCCAGTGGAGACGACCGCTACAGTGTCGATTTTGCCAACGGTGATTCAACTGGTGCGATATCCTATACGGTGGGTGGGCTTGACCCCACCTTTCATTATTTTTTCAGGGTGCGAGCCAAAAACGCTTGTTCAACGGGACCATATGGCAGTTGGGTAGCGACAATTCCCGGCACGTTCGTTCTTGATGGCTCTGATGCCAGTGCGTCAGCCGGTACCCTTAGTCCTGCTCCAACAAATCCACCAGCCGTTACTCCAACGAATACACCTACTATCAAAACACCGGTCACAGGTGTCTCTTCAGCGCTTGTGATGGGGCTAGTATCGCTTGGCTTGTGCGGAGGCGGTGTGGCCTTGCTTATCGGCAACAAAAAAAAGATTTCCCTCTAAAGATGCTTCTGTTCTTCTCGATAGAATAGCCACAGCATAACGTTTATCAGTGAGAAAACCAAAAAAGGCAGCGTCATAATAGCACCAAAGGTTGTAAAGAAAATAAGCTGAAGTACGAATGCAAAGAGAATGCTTACTTCAAATAAACTTCCCGCAACATATTCCAATTCCTCCAAAGCTTGAGGCGTATGATGTTCGTGTTTCTGTAGTGTCAGAGAAAGTGGTGCGTGCATGGCGGTCTCGATGGTTATTTCTTCAGGGGCAAAGCCATCTTTGGTGAGAAGCAGGATAACAACCGCTGTATCGAAACGATTGCGAATATAAAACGTGCCATTTGCGTGGGTTACGGCATGGGACAGAATGTTGTGCGTCTTGGGATCCAATACTTCTATCCGGACACCACTAAGAGGCTGTTTCGCTGGTGAAGAAATCGTACCGGAAAGATACGCTTGCTTATGTTTGTTTCGCGCAACGGCTATAAAAAAGAAAAAGAATGGTAATATATGGAATAATTTCATATGTGTTCTGATGCTGAAAAGAAGATAGCTTAATAGTATGAAGCCTCCTGTGACTGTGCCAGCTGCAATCTCAAAGAGTCGAGGTGAATGACTTAGTGCGGAAAAAATTGTCAGGATTATCAGCCAGAAGTCCCACAGCCAGTCATGCAAAAACGTGCCCAGAGAAGTGAGATCAAAGAAATCGCTTTGCAGCCTTACGGTCGGAAAGTCTTGTCCATCTTCACCACCTAGTGTGAAGTCAACTGTAGCAGCCCGATGACCCCAAGCGCTAACCTGAGCCTGATAGCTTCCCACAGGAAGTAGGGCATGCAATTCACCATTGGCATCGGTAAATCCGGGGTTCTTAAAACCGGGGACGAAATCCTTCGGCAAAATTTCATATTTTCCTGATGCAGGATTAAAAATGGAGAAAAGCACTCGTGCATCAGCGATCGGCGAGTGGTTACTTTGATCCAGGACAGTGAGCGGATGGATTACTTTCAACTGTGCAATCTTTTGTTCATGTACATTGCCATTTTTATCTGAGGTACGAATCAAAATAGTAGCACGTCCAGGACCATCAGTCCGAAGGTGGGCGTTATAAACCAGGGAACTTTGCTCTTTAAGATGGATGATCTTTTCTTGACCCGAAGGGCTCCGCACAATCACTTCACTTGACGTAATGGAGAGAAGTGTCGCATAGGTATAACTCAACTGATAGGCGGTAGTGGTGGTTAGTACAACAAGTGTGTTGCTATTTTCATTGTCCGCGAGCAATTCAGAGGAGAGCAGGAAATCATTACTGGTAATCGTAATGGCATTTTTTTCAGAAGATGATGGGACGACGGGCGTTTGGTGGGCAGTTTTAAAAGTAAAAACCTCGGAAGTGTGGCTTTTTCCATCAGGAGTCGTTATCACTACTTGCAAATAATACGCAGTAGCAGGCAACAAATGCGTGAGCGAAAGCGTATTGTATACTCCAAACGGTGAGGTTGATGTTCGTTGATTTAAGTTGGTAGCTGACGTGCCGTAACTAATGAATGCTTTGGCAGGTTGATTGGTGGCGACTGCAACTGTTGCTTCATTGGTGGAAATATTTGTAAAAGTAATCCCGGTGATTCTCAACGTGGAATGTTTCTCTGTTGGAGTGGGGGTCATAATTGGTGTTACTGTAGCGGGGGCTGGTGTTGCCGTAGGTCCAGGAGCAGCAGTGGGAGTAGATGTTGGAAGACCAGTTGGTGTAGGAGTCGGTGTCATTGTTGGGGTAGGTGTGACGAGAGATTGATCGAATTGATACGTCTGCGAGACAGAGCTGTCAGGCATGGTGACATATTGATTACTCATATTTGCTCGCGTGGTAAAAGTGACCGGTGAAGCGCCCGTATAATTTTCATTGGTGCGGAGTTGGAAAGTGACGGATTGGTTGATTGTTCCTGCAGGCAGGCTTGCCATCGACCAGGTGATAGTTCTATTGGTCAGATCTACGATTGGTATCGTCCCTCCATATGCATTTGTTGCTGAGCCAATGACATAGTCCAGGACATCACTTCCTCCGGGCGCCAGATCGTCACTGAAGTGTGCAACGATAGTGGTTGGAGTATCAAGACCTGCTGAGGTTTGCGCGCCATAGGTGATGTGATAGGTGAGCACTGTATTTTGTGCAGCAGATGGCTGTCCATCTGAGGCAAGATCAAACTGATAATCAGAAGCATTTGGAGGAATGACCGCGCTGACCGAAATATCTTTTTGAGCTTGTGCGTAGGCAATAAAAGGTAGTGCGGTCAAGAGGAGTGGAATAGCAAGTAAAGAAAGCCATTTTTTCATACTGTCTTTAGCATACAGAATGGAGAGTTGAGAGGCAAGAATTTTGGTTAGGTTATTTTACCGTAATTACCAGCTTCTCTGCTGGGTTGTTTTTATCGGCAACCATAAATTGACCTTTTTTATTGCCTTGCATTTGGACTGCTTCAGATTCGCCGTAGCCTCTTGGTGTTGTAAGCTGGGGTATTGATGATTCCAGCGACATGAGTTTGTCAGTGCTGGTATTGACAATCTCCACATAACGAGTAAAACCGATAGTGATATTATGTCGACTAAAATGCGCACCGTCAAAAGTAATTTTTGTAATGAGGGGATCTTTTGGTTGATCGGCTGCACCCGTGGGAGTGAGATTAGGAATGACCAGATTTTTAACATCAGTAATGCCATTACTCAATACCTCTGGAAAGAAAAATGCATGGGTAAGAAAACCAAAAATGAAAAAGAAAATACTAAGCGTGATATTTTTTTTCATAAGATTGGCGGTTGAGGTCTGCTTAACCGAACAATGTCTTTAACGCTTTGCCAATGCGTTTGCGCATAAGAAAAAGAAGGAGAAGGACAACCAGAACAATTGCAGCTAAGCGAGCGGGGAAGGCAAAGAATGTGGTGGTTGCAGTAATACTCTGGTTCTGAGAACCATAATACATGAGTGCGGTTGCTGTATAGTTTCCGAAAAGAAATCGTTTGTTTAGATCTGCTGTAACAACACGGTCAGCTTGGGGGAAGACATTAGTACCTGGAACGACAACATCTTCAACTTTCTTTCCAAACATATCGGTAACATTGATAAGCCCAAAGGTCTTCACGTAAACATTCCCGCTGTTATTAAATGTGAGGTTAAAAGGCACGGGGCCGAACTCTGAATAACCGGGAGCAGAGAATGATTTGATAGTAAGTTTTTCATTCACGGGACCACTGACTTTTACGAGGAAAAGTGAAGCAATTTCCTGGGAAACAGTAGCTGCATTTTTATCTTGATTGTCAGGTGTGACACTGAAAACAAATGATCCAAAATGACCACCTGCGCCGTCTCTGGGCGCAGTAATGGTTGCAATAACTTCTTGGTCAGCACCAGGACTCAGCGAAAACGTCTTGGGTGCTACTTTGGTCCATGAAGCAATACTGTATGGACTATTGCTGTTGAGCGCAATTTGTCCTTGATCGCCCTTGGCAGTAAAGTCTTCAATATGGACATTCATAGGTAATGTGTTATTACTTCTATTGTGAATTTTCGCTTTAATTGTGATCGTTTTTCCCGGATCAATTGCTGCTTCTTGCGAGGGCGGAGAAACTTCAAGGCCTTGACCTGCAATTTGTGCAGTTACATAGTTACAGAATGTAAAACCTAAGGATCCTAAAAGGAGAAAAAGAACTACCCATAAAAATACCCAGGATGCTTGTTTCATTCTGCGGGATTTGCTCATCATAATTTTCATTAGTAAGTTGGTGTGGCTACGTAAACAACAGTTCCTGTGTATGAGCCGGATGGCTGAACGCCGTCTACGCTAACTTCCCATCCGACACGAGTTGTTTCAGTGGAAACTCCGGCAGCATTGCAAATAACTTCAGCACCAGTAGTTGATGGACCAGCCCATTTTGCGCCTCCATTGGTGAATCGATTCACCGAACCGGTACAAAGTGTAGCATCTTCGGTAGAGTATCCAAAGAATCCTGTATTGGTATCAGCAACCGTACCACTCGGATTACTCCAGGTTGTTGGCGTTCCATTTGTTCCGGTAAAGGGATCTATATTGTCCGTTGTTCCTGAAATAAGCGGGGGGTTACCGCTTTGTGCATTTGCTGATGTAGATGCTGTCACTGTATATCCATTGGCTGCGTTCGTACCTACGGTCAGGTCTTGTGCTGCAATTTTGGGTGTTAATGCCACTAATGATCCAAATGGAATAGTGGTTGCAGTAGTCGTAACATTAATGTTTCCAGTTCCACCATTGAAGTTACCTCCTGTACTAATGCCTGCTATGGAAAAGGTGAAGCTGGGATCAATAGATGCTGACACTGCAACAGATGTTGTATCCAAAATAGCAAATGCAACAGACGTTGGTCCGTCAATTGTTACAGCACTTCCATCTTTAGTTGTAACGAGGACATAATAGGTGGAATTTATTGTTGTTGGATTAGTAATTCCGGTTAAGAAAGGAACAATGACTGTTGAACCACCCGTTTGAGCAGCTGGGGTAGTGACAGTAAGTGTCAGAGTACAATTAGAATTGCCTGTCCCTGTACAAGTTCCACTTGAACTGGTTGGAGTATACGTAGTTCCGCCAATACCTGCTACTGTTCCAAGTGTTGGAGAAGCACTCAGTACCATCCCCGCCGGTGCAGTACAGGATCCTGAAGCTGTTGTGCAGTATTGAAAAGTAATAGTTTTAATATTCGTGGTTGAAGGTGTCACAAACTGGAACGTATGATTTGCGACTACTCCTGCACGTGAATCACTGATATTTACCTTCGCGCTTGTAAGTGTTGCCGCATGTGCTTGAAAAACAAAGACATTAACGAGGGGAGGAAGCGTCAATAAGATGACGAGAAGCAAACTAGCAAGCAGCTTTATTCGTTGTTTCGGGAATGATCGGGCAGCAACAGACATAACTTATGATATAACGATAATAAATAAAAGAGCTCTTGTCAAGAATGAAAAAGAGCATTCGGGTAATATGTCAATACATTTTGTGCATCGAAAGGTAAATAGAAACGGTCTTCAATGATTCTTTTCGTTTTTTGATCAGTTTGGGATTTCTGAATAAGTGCAGGGTTTTGTAGCGCGTATGTTTCAAACTCCACGATGCT
>JBBSGT010000035.1:0-12238 GCA_038253825.1 Candidatus Levyibacteriota bacterium | reverse complement strand
CTTATTACCGCACAAATTCTTAATAAACAAGATCAGTTAACAGATGATGAGTTCACTGCAATGCAAACCCATCCGCGAGAAGGATTTAACAGAACATGGGGTGAGGAACCTAAAGTGGCAAAATTAATTGTAACGCATCATGAATTTCAAGGTGATAGATCATACCCACGAAGAACTCGGCGGGAGGACCCTGATCAAGAGTTGCTATGTGAGCGAGCCATAGTTGCTCTTGCAGATGTAATAGATGCATTATCAACAGAAAGACCTTATAAAAAAGCATGGCCAGAAGATAGAGTTCGCGAAGAAGTCGATGCAAAGTTTCAGCCTTATTTACCCTCAAATCTTCTTAATCATGCGGTTATTTTGGGAAAAAATTACGCTGGCAAGACAATTGCAGAACTGTCCGCAGCAGCTTAGAGCATCACGTGCTATACAGATGCGTGTACTATGAATGGAACAACTGCATTAATTATAGCCGCGACAAACACCTTTAGCCCCTTTGCAGCTAGGATTGCTTATATTGTCACGTTTGATGAATATGAAAGGCATTTTGAGAAGAAACAAGCAAGACGTCAAGCACTGGATATGTCTTCAATACATTCATAAATCAGTAACAGTAACACATATATACTAATAAATATCAAATTTCTCCAACAACTTCTTATTTCCTTCAATCTGATAGTTCAACAGTTCTGAGTAAATTCCCTTCTTGTTTGCGAGATCATGAGGTGTCCCGCTTTCTTCAATTTTTCCATCATTGATAACCAAAATTTTGTTTACATTCTGAATGGTTGAGAATCTGTGTGCAATGATGAGGACAAGTTTGTCTTTCATCAAATGCTCCAGCGCGTCTTGCACTTCTTTTTCTGATTTCGCATCAAGTGATGAAGTTGCTTCATCAAGAATAAGAATGGATGCATTCTTAAGAATTGCCCGAGCAATCTGTATGCGTTGCTTTTGGCCGCCGGACAAGCGGACGCCTCGCTCTCCCACTTCATTTTCAATCCCTTTTGGCAACTTCATCACAAAATCATAGGCATTTGCCAATTTTAAGGCTCTGATGACCTCTTCATCACGCACATCAGCTTTACCATATGCTACATTTTCTTTAATTGTTGTCGAGAATAATTCATTTTCTTGGAATACCAAAGAGATATTGTTGCGCACAGACGTATGATCCAATTCTTTATAATCCATATCCTTTAAAAGAATTTTCCCTCCTGTCGGTTCATAGAATTTCAAAATTAAATTAATAATTGTTGACTTCCCGGCACCACTATGCCCAACGAGCGCAACTGCTTGATTTTTCTCAATGGTAAATGAGACATTGCGCAATACTTCCTCTGAATCGTTATAGCTAAATGTGACATTATCAAACTTGATGGTTGGATTTTTGACAAGTTCTCTCTTTGTTTTTTTGGTGTAATCTTCGGTCGATGGTAATGCCAAAATTTCCAGATATTCTTTCGATCCGGCTTCTGCCATCTGGAGTTGTGTCAAGATAAATGACATCGCGAAAAGCGGTACTCGAGCTTGGTTAACAAGCTGCAAAATCAATACCATCTCACCGATAGTAAGTTTGCTGTTAAATGTTTGATAAAAGACAATGATATTGATAGCAAAGAGAATAATATTAAGCGATAGACCGCGAAAAAAATCGAAGATATGAAATGTTTGGCTCTGTTTGGCATAAATCTTATTTATGTCCGTCAACCCATCTGAAACTGTATCGTATTCATGTTTTTCGCTGGTAAAGCTTTTGACTAAACGCATGTTCGTAATTACTTCCTGCATGCGCCCGCGAGTCCGATCATCAATTGCATTTTTTTTCACTTCTTCTTTACCCCACTTGACCGTAGAGTAGTAAGAAAGGGTCAGATAAATCGGAAAAAGAATAAAGGTAAATAAGGCAATCGGAATATTGTAATACGCCAGAATAACAATAGTAAAAATACTTTGGACAAAAGTCGGCAGGATAAAGTTCGTAAGACTATTTAAAAATCCCTGTGTAGAGACAATACCTCGGCTTAGTTGATTGACAATTTTTCCTGAGACTTCTGTGTCATAATAGGTTTGCGGGAGGCGTAGTACTTTGTCATAAAACTTCTCTGTCAGAAATTGTCTGAGTCTGCCTGCAAAGTGATCTCCGATACGTTCAGATATAGTATCAGCAGTGAGTCCCAATAAATTCATTCCGAAGGCAATAACAATAAGTTCAATCAGTCGTGTCACATCTCCACCTTTTCCTGAAACTTTGGCGACGATTTGGTCCACAATAAATTTGGAAAGAACCGGTGCAACAAGCGCCAGTATTGCTGACAATAAAATCAGCGAGGCGATAATCACCACAAGTTTATGTAAGGGTCTGGAGATGCGAATAATCTCAAGCAAATTTTTCATACCCACCTATTCTACACCATTTTACTTGCAAATAGTGCTATACTATTTTCATGAATAAAGATAAAGCACTTCGTGACGAACTCGTTTTTCAATTGACAAAAGGTCATGCGCATATGAGTTTTGCGTATGCAGTGAAAGATTTCCCTGAAGAGAAAATGAATATGAAATTTTCCAATGGAGACTACACCTTTTGGCATTTACTCGAACATATTCGTAGAACTCAGAATGACATTCTTGAATTTATCGAAAACCCAAATTATAAAGAGAGAGAATGGCCCAAAGATTACTGGCCTGAAAAGGATCAAGAAGCAACCAAAACAGATTGGGATAAAACTATTTCACTTTTTCATGAAGATCAAAAAAAATTACAAACGCTCGTGGAAGATGGAAATAATGACCTCTATATCAAAATTCCTCACGGTACCGGACAAACCATAATACGCGAAATTATGGTTATCGTCGACCATAATGCCTACCATATTGGCGAATTCACTATCATGCGGCAAGTTCTCAAGACATGGAAGCAATAAAGATTTTTTGGAAAAATCAAACTAAGCTTTTGCGTGTGGGTGAAGCAAACCGCCCATAAATGTCGGTCGTGTATGAGTCTCCTCTTTGGGTTCTGTCATTGCGATATGAGGATGTGCATCGCGTACCTCAGTGCCTGGATGACCTGATTTCAATCGCGCATTCTCAACTTCAAGATCTCGAACTTTTTGCTGCAAATCATCAATGACTCGCTGATTATCATGAATTTGATTCTCCTTCCCACGCAATTTCATATAGGCGGATAAATTATCAATACTTCCAATAAGCGAGGCAAGAACAATACCCAATAGAACAGAAGCTATGATAAGGAAATAAAGAGGAATATTATGAAAGACTGTCCCTGCTAGAACTACGGATACTGCAAACGCATTCTGAATAGCAAAATATGCAACGCCTAAAGCAAAGAGAAAAACAATAATTAAACTTAACATTAATTCATCATACAAGCAAAACTCAAGAAGAGAGTTAAAAATGTGTAAGTAAAATGAAAGAACTAAATTTTATAGGTGTTGAGTGTATCCAGTAAATCCTGAATATTTTTTGCTTCCATAAGTTTTTCTCTGAGATTTGAAGCATCAGGGAAATTACTGATATAAGTTTTGCCAAACTTTTTGAGATTAGCAAAATGTTTGTCCTCCCCCCATGTTTGAGAATACAATTGAATATGCTTCTTATAAAGACCTACTCGTTCTGCCACACTTCGTTCCTTCATACTCTCTTCACGACTGAACATCCATGGATTGGCAAAAATACCTCGCCCGACCATAAATCCATCACAGTGATATAGCTCATACTTCTCATTAATTTCCTCATGCGTAATAATGTCACCATTGCCGGATAAAATAGTTTCAGGCGCAATCTCATCACGCAGAGCTGTAATCCTGGGCATATACTCCCAGTGTGCGGATACTTTGGAAAGTTCTTTGACTGTGCGCAAATGAACGGTCAACGCCGACAGATTTTGTGCAAGAAGAAATCCTATCCATTCATCAATTTGTTCATTTCCAAACCCGATTCGCGTTTTGATACTGACCGGTAAACCATCTGCTCCTTCTTTGGTCGCTTGAATAATTTCGGCAGCAAGACTCGGATTTTTGATCAGTGCTGAACATGCTCCTCCTTTGATTATTACCTGAACCGGGCAGCCCATATTTATATCCACACCAGCAAATCCCATTTCTTTCACTGCTTTGGCAGTGGTATAAAAGTTCTCAGGTTTTATCCCCCAAATTTGTGCAATAACCGGTTGTTGTTCTGATGTAAATTTAAAGTTTTGTTCGACTCTCTCTTTGCCTGACGAGACAAATCCGTCAACAGGAGTAAATTCTGTAAAGAGCACGTCAGGTTTGCCAATTTCAGTAATAATTTGACGAAATACGACATCCGTCACTCCGTCAAGTGGCGCAAGAGCCGTAAATGGTTTTGGCAAATCATGCCAGGAAAATTTCATAATATGCTATTTTACTATAAAATTGTGCCAAGCGCGAATAGTGAGAGGTTCAAAAAACATCTGGAGACAAACAGAATTATTTTGCTTTAGATTGCCCTATGGTGACAGTTACATCTGATGTGTCACTTTCAGGTGCGGTAGAGACAGTATCGACATCATATGATTTCTTTAGCTCGTCTTCCAATTTAGTCAAATAATCTTTATTGACACTTTTCTTTGCTGCAATTTCTGTTTTGGTGTAGGTATTTTTGTCAGCATTACCCGTGGATGCGACTTTAAACCCTGCAGTAGTCAATGACGTTTTTACTTCAGACGCTTTGCCCACAATGCCACTTCCGTTTAAGACAGTTATTGTAAAAGCTGAAAGATCGACAGGTTTTGCCGTGGGGACCGCCGTAGGAACGATGGTAGGAACAGTAGTTGGAGTTGCTTTGAGACCAGGTATGGCGGGGACTTTGATATCCTTAATATTCGATGGTACTTTCAGCATTGGAATATTTATCCAACCGTACGATACAGCTGCCATAGCACCAAGGCCCAGAATGAAAGCAAGAAATGCTACTAAAAAGAAGTAGATCCCAAATCGCTTTTTACCATCACCGACAACCTCAGGCGCATGCTCTTTCTCATCGTTCTGAATAGTAAATGCACTTCCAGATGTCGGAGAAAGTTCTTCGCTTGTTGCCGTAGGGGCTGGTTGCTCAGGAGAAAGTGTTGCTTCCAATTGAGGTTCTGGACTTTCCACACTTGGCTCAGGTTCTGAGACATCTGGTTTCCCCTTTTCTGGGGCTTCAGATGGCTTATCATCGGTTATAAATTCCGTAGCAGGGGTTGCCACTTCTTGCACTAGTGGGGTTTCAGGTTTATCATCTTCCTCTTCAGATTTTGGAAGTGTATTTGAAAGCTCACTCACTGCTGGTTTCTCTGCAACTGTACGTCTTTCTACCGTCTCTGCTTTCTCAACGGTAGTCTCTGATGGTTGGACAATTGGTTTGGGGGCCTCGACCACTGGAGGAGCTGCAGAGAGAACTTCTTCATCCTTTTCCTCTTCTGCTTTCTTTTTACCAAATGTTATTGATTTTGCGCGCTTTCTTGTTTGCATATTTAAAATAGGTCTTATTCAATTAAAAATCAAAATGTGCCGTTTGTCAATCCAAAAGCTTTCCCAGTTCGCCCATGAGTTTCTTATAATTCTTTCGCGAGGCGTGCATAACTGGATCACGAAAGAGAAAATAAATTATGTTACAGACAATTCCAAAAAGAAATGTCAAACTAAGCAGATGGACAGAGGTTAAGACATGGAAAGCAGATAGCAAAACGCTTCCGGGTTTTGTAATAACTTCCCAGGAATTAATGCGTTCAGCACGACCCAACACCATCCCAAAGGCAATTAGAAAGTTAAAAGCCATAATTACTTTTATTTTTTTCTTTTTTAAAACAGAGAAATAATTAATAATCTTCTCAAACGGATGGAATGCGAGGATAAAAGTAACAACGCCTATAATTTGTAGAACGGTGTATTGCACCAGAAGAATAATGACATACACTGGCTGTACTTTTCCCCATTGCATGAATAAATGCTGAAGGTCTGTGAATAAATAAATAGTATTCGGAAGAAAAAGTAACCATGAGATCCCGAATATAACTTTTAACATTGGACTTGTGGCACGGATAAAGAAATAACCAAGCAATACAGCGAGAAAAGCGAGCATGATATTAAAACTCATCCAGGAGTTATTATATAGAATAATGGGCATAGTGGTATTGTATATCTTCCTACCTATAAAGATCAATCTTGCCACAGACTTATCATTGTTTTATAATCATTTCATCTTTACTTATGCTTATCATAACTGGTAGTCTCGCCTACGATTACATAATGGGTTTTCCGGGAAGTTTTTCCGATCATATTCTTCCTGAGCAGACACATAATATCAATGTTTCCTTTATTGTTGATAATTTTGCCAAGCGTAGAGGTGGTACCGCAGGAAATGTGAGTTATACGTTGGGGTTATTAAGAACACCTCATATCCTTTTTTCGTATGCCGGCAAAGATTTCGGAGAATACAAACAAGCTTTTGAAGAATTAGGAATAAAAACCAACCATGTAGCAATTGATGACAATGACTATACAGCAACCGGATTTGCCATGGCAGACAAAAAGCAAAATCAAATTTGGGGATTTTATAACGGTGCAACAGCAAAAAACGCTACACTTGATCTTAAAAAAGTCGCAAAAAAGACTGATTATGTGCTTGTTGGCCCACAAGGAGCAGAGGGATCGCTTTCCTTCATCAAACAAAGTGTTGAACGAGAAATACCTTACATGTTTGATCCAGGATTTATTTTGACTCAGATTTCAAATACAGATTTATTATTTGGTTTGAAGCATGCTGAGACCATCATTGGCAATGATTATGAAATGCGTTCTATCAATAATCGGATCAGAGATTTTGCAACTATTGAAAAATCTAAAATAATCATTACCACCTTGGGTGAAAAAGGAGCAACAATTGATATACGAAAAAAGCGTTACAAAATTCCTCCTGTAAAAGTTACAAAAATCGGTGCTACTATGGGAGCTGGGGATGCGTGGCGAGGCGGCTATCTTGCAGGAAGAGTACTTGGCTTTGATTATGAAATTTCAGGAAGAATGGGCGCAGTTGCTTCATCATTTGCCGTTGAACATGTTGGCTCGCAAGATCAAACATTCTCTCTAAAACAGTTTGCAAAACGGTATAAAGATGCGTATAATGAAAATCTAAAGCTCTAGTGCAACCTTGCCATTCTCATGAAGATGGGGATCCATAAGATAAATTATGAAAACTACTTACGACGTCAAAGATATCCAGCTTGCTCCACAAGGAAAACTAAAAATAGAATGGGCAGGCAAACAAATGCCGGTTCTCAAATCGATTCAAGCACGTTTTGAAAAAGAAAAACCTCTGAAAGGTCTCACACTCGCCGCTTGTCTTCACATCACCAGTGAAACAGCCAACTTATTAATCGCTTTACAAGCAGGCGGCGCCAATGTCATAGCCAATGCATCCAATCCCCTTTCAACGCAAGATAGTGTCGCGGCGTCACTCGTTAAAGATAATAATATTCCGACCTATGCAATTAAAGGTGAAGATAACAAAACATATTTCAACCATTTGAACACTGTTCTTGATGCAAAACCACACATCACTATGGATGATGGTGGTGACCTGATTTATGCTTTGCACACCGATCGCAAAAAAGAATTAGAAAATATCATCGGTTCTTCTGAGGAAACAACAACAGGTGTTATCAGACTCAAAGCTATGGAGAAAGAAGGCGCTCTAAAGATTCCTGTTATCGCAGTAAATGACTCTGATACCAAACATCTTTTTGACAATCGTTACGGCACGGGCCAATCGACAATCGATGGCATTCTTCGTGCAACCAATATCTTAATCGCAGGCAAAACATTTGTTGTTGCAGGATATGGGTGGTGCTCACGAGGAATTGCGATGCGAGCCAATGGCATGGGTGCCAATGTCATCGTAACTGAAGTTGATCCTATCCGCGCGCTTGAAGCAGCTATGGACGGTTATCGAGTGATGCCGATGCTCCAAGCTGCCAAACTTGGCGACATCTTCGTCTCAGCAACTGGTGACAAACATGTGATTTCAAAAGAAGTACTTGCAACGATCAAAGACGGCGCAATTGTGGCTAATTCGGGACATTTTGATAGTGAGATTGATATCGCAAGTCTTGAGAAAATGAAAAAATCTAAAAGAACAATACGGCCATTCTTGGAAGAGTATATACTGACGGACGGTCGAAAAGTTCATGTTTTGGGTGAAGGAAGACTCGTTAATCTCGCAGCCGCAGAAGGTCATCCAGCAGAAGTCATGGATATGTCTTTTGCTAATCAAGCCCTCGCAGCTGAATATTTTGTAATAAATAAAGGCAAGCTTTTAAATAAAGTGTATGTGTTACCAAAAGCATTAGATCAACAAGTAGCCTCAATCAAACTCAAAGCTATGGGAATTTCGTTGGACACACTCACAGCAGAACAGAAAAAATACCTCTCCTCCTGGGACGAAGGCACGAGTTAAAGGTAAACCACTCACTCTCCTACTTTTTAAGTTTTAATGAAACAATAGTAATTGCAAAAAGGAAAGCTATGAAATTGGCAAAAATAATAGCTACGTCGTGTAAATGAAAACCATACAGAACCCACAAAAACGCATTAATACTGGTAAGAGAAAATGTGGCAAGGGAAACTCCTTTAAGGTTTTTCGTACGTAAGGCTTTTATTGTTTGGGGAAGTAATTGTAAAGCAGTAAGAAATGATGCTATCCCTGAGATGAGAATCCATTGCATCTTTTCATTGTATATGTAACAAACTCAGCATTGCAACTTTTATCTTGAGGGAAACTTCTCTAATTTCTTTTTAAAATCTTCATACGTTATATAAAGCCCGCGATACATACTTATGTTTTTTACACTTTTGACTTGAGGAGGAGAATCGTCCAAAAAGCAGTCACCAATCATTCTATCCATATATTGGGATAAGAAAAGAGAGCCTCTTTTAGAGAGGCTTTGCGTTTGGAGCATAGGAGGCAACTGCAATGACCTGGACAGAGAAGCCAAATTAGATATCTAACTTGGCTTCAATAAATACACTTCTATACTGCTCTCTTACTTCCTGAAATAAGTTTCCAGATGTAAATTGCGATACATGCACCTATAATACCTACAATAATTCCAGGAAAACTAATCCCATTATCCGTTGGCGATGCTGGAGCGATAAATCCGAGAAGCAGGGTGCCGAGAAAACCTCCGACAATACCTACGATCACGTTTGCTATCCATCCCATTTGGCCATCGGTTTTCATGATGATCGAAGCAACCCAACCAATAATACCTGCAAGGATTAATGTTATAATCAAACTCATACCTCTCACCTCCTTTCTCAATAATCACAAATGATTATTGTTTACTCTTCAATAAGTATAAGACTCATCTGTAAGTACAATGTAAAAAGAATAGTAAGAAAATGTATGAATTTATAAAAGTGAAATTAAAACTTTTTACCGTGAAGCCTTCAACTCTTGCTCAACCTTTTCAGCTAAAAATATCTTCATTAATGATTGATATGGTACATCTTTTTTGTTTGCCATCTCTTTTATTCGAGCTAACAGAAACGATGGGTGCCTTAATGAAATTGATTCGGTAGAAGGTTTTAAATTAGGAAATATGGCTTTTTTAGCTATTTAGTTGCTCTATTCAAAAATTCTTCTTTTGTTAAACCTGCGTCTTTAATTATAGCGAGAAGCGTACCATTTGGAACGTCTCTTGTATGCATTGGAATCGTTACTCTTCTTTTGGACACACTATGCAGAAGAATGACATGACTGCCTTTTTGTCTATCAATTTCATATCCTAATTTTTCAAATATTTTAATAAGTCTTCGGGGTTTAATACTCGGAAGTTTAGGCATGATTTATTGAAGGCATTATACTCACCTGTGTATAAAATGTCTCTTGCTCTTCTGGAATTTCTACGTTGTGTTCTTTGAGGCTTTCAAGATATAACTCTATAACTTCAATAGCCATCTTTTTTGCTTCTTCAACATCTTTACCATAGGTTACACACCCTGGAAGTGAAGGAACAGTAACCGTATAGCCTCCTTCAGATTCTTTTTGGAGAATAACTGTATAATTCAGAATTTTACTTTTCATATATTCAATTATATCAGATGATGGCAATCCTTATTTAGAAAACTTTAGACTAGCTAAAATAAAAATATAGCGGGAGAGCCTTGATCTTAATGCCCTCCGAGTACCGCCTTGGAGCTTCTTATCGTGATAATGGGAGGTATTCTTTAGCGAGTTCTTCGGGCATTTCTTCTCCTATGTAAATAAATCTTGCTTTTTTTGCTCCTTTAAAATTCACTTCTTCAAAAAACATAGTATATGGTCTTACCGTTATTCGTGGTCCTTTTTTAACTCCTAGAGGAATATAAGCCACGAGCTTTTCTTCAGTTTCACTATGTCTTGCAACCCCTAATACGAAAACGAGTAACCCACTATAATGTTGGTAAATACCGCTTCTTACATGAACGCTCATACAAAAAGTATAGCAAAAATGTTTTAATATTGTATATATAACGTGCGTTATGTAAGTTGAGGGGCATAGCAGATATGGTGCATACACGACTGCCTGGAGACGCCTTCGGGCATACGTTCTTCTGCTTCAACATCGGAATTTAACCTCATCTTTCCAACTCTCAACACTATCTCGATCGAATAAAGACCACTGCATCCCATCACAAAGCCAAAAAAAATCATTGCAGATAAAGGCTATGATGTAGCCCGGGAACGAGAAGGATTACAAAAAATTGGAGGTTATGTTATGGGAGATCAAATAATTCTTTTTCTGCAAATAATTCAATTCGTTGACTAAGTTCACTTGCTTGTGTGTCTGTTAAACCTGCGGTGAGGGAATGCTTATTCGCATATATGCCTACCCTTGCTACTTCATCACTTGAAAAGGACACCTGGACACCAAAGTCGTCAGTTGTTGATCTAAGCGATGAAGAAAGTGTATCGGATTCCGCCGATTTCCATGCAGTAATATCAAAACCTTCTACCGACCTACCAACTGTACCCAATCCCAAAACAGTTCTTATCGCAACCCCTTTCATCCTATCAGCAAGCGTCGGATCTATATTTTCTTCATTCGCTTGTCTCACTTGTTCGTCCCTTGGTAAAGATGAAAACCTTTCCAATCTTTTACTCTGAAAGTCAGTAAGTTCGCCTTCAACTGATTTAATAATATTTGGATTTCGAGTTATAGGTGAAAACCATCTACTTCTCGGAGTACTGATTTGCGGATAAACGTTAGTGTGCCCAAAATCTTCATCTTGGCCGCTTCCCGTATGTGCACCAGAGAAGGTTCTTAACCGATCTTTTACCCCTTCACTCATAGCCCGTAAATTAGCAACTGCGTGTGATGCAACCCCTGTCAGACCTTCTAAATCGGCACTTATACGAGTTGACAATAACACCGTACCTACTTGATGCATGTTATCTCTATCTTCGTCGCTTCCGTATTTTGTAACAAATTCTTGTGCTAGCTGTCGCTCTTCTAATTGAATATCATACTCCATTTGCGCAAGCCTCTTTTCCTTCCATGATACTGGTTCTCTTAATCTGGGATTCCGAAGTCCCCCAAAAACATGAGATTGCACTTCATATATATATCGTTGATTTGCACGAACTTGCATATCTGATAGCTCACTTGGGTAAACGTTAAATGGTGATGAAGTACCAGGATAAACCACCATCCACCATTTTCTAAATTCATTCCTCTCGAGTTGTAATCTTTTACTTGTCAAGGCAAAATCTAAACCTATAGCACTAGGGAGTAGCTCACGTACCTTTGAAGACTCTTCTACATCATATAATACAACAGCTGTAGGTTCGGATAAAGTAACACGGAAGCCAGGGGGAGGATTCCCCGATTCCATCATGGGAGCCATGGTTACAGCTACTCTTGCCCTTTCTGCAAGAGTGTAATATCCAGGAACCATATCAGGATTAATGGCTTCTACTAGTTCAGATTGTTTGACTCTTACGAGTGGCCTTCTTTTTAAGCTTTCTACTAATGACATACTGGCGAGTATACATATCTATAGGCTTAATGTCAATAATTATAGCTATGCCTGAATTCTAGGTGGAAGTGCATCACTCTGTAGTGGTAACGTGAAGTTTTGCCATCATCTCATAAGGGGTAAGGTATTGCAAGCATTTTCTGGGAGTGGAGTTTAGCTTGTATTCTAAGGCAGCAATATACTCATCAGAG
>JBBSGT010000034.1:0-13329 GCA_038253825.1 Candidatus Levyibacteriota bacterium | reverse complement strand
TGTCTGGAATACGACAAAAGACAAACTGTCAAACAACCAGGATAAAAATTTTGAGGAGACAAAACAAAAATTTATACAGCTAACGAATAACCAATTTTTCCCCTATCAAATCTGACATTCTGTTTTGCGGTTGCTATATCCTGTTTATTTAATCATTTCTAATTTAACAGTCGTTGTTGCTATCCAAATGGGTTATCAAAATAAGCATAAAAAAGTAGCTAACATTTTTCCGAAATTAAGACAATGAAGTAATTTGTATTTGTAGTTCCTGAAATGTCTCATAAACCTGACTTGCATAAGCCTCTAAGTGTTCCGAATCCGTCTCCAGCGGCTCACACTTCTATGGTTTTCTATGGATTTCTTCTGTTTTTTTGCCCGTAATTAAGAACCCTGTGTTCTCTGCCACAGGGTTCTTAATTAATCAGTTGGGGATTAGTTATATTTTTTTGGCTGAGATACCCCACTGGTGCCACTCTAGGGCGCCAGCCCATACAACATTGTGCACGCATACCTCTTTTAACATTGATGCCACTATTATCATTTTCTAGCATTGCTTGAGAGCAAAGAATCATAAGTAAAAACTTCTCATTTGGATTATTGGAGAATGATTGTGCGAATGTTCGTATTTCTTTAATAATAAGGTTGTCTCCAATAGCAAGATCTGTCATCTCCCTGATTTGTGAATCAATAGACATTGCTTTTCGTTCATCGTCCTCTGTTGATTTACGGGCATAGAGGCAGTACTCAACTTGGGTTGGTACGTTGTTATCCATATTGAGGGACAAAAGGTTACCGCAAAAAATTGATGAAATCCAGAAGCAGAATTAGATGTGAAAGTAGATACTTAGGAACCAAATATCCGTTGAATTCCCCAAGCAATTCCTATAAAACCTATTATTCCTGCAACAATTTTAATAAAGATAGGATACCAACTTTTGTTTCGTAATAAATAGATGAATGGCAGAGTAATACCAATAATAATTAACTGGCCGATTTCTATCCCAACATTAAAAAACAGGAGGGATGATAAAAAACGATCTTTCGGAATTTGTAACTCTTGTAACAATCCTGCAAAACCTAATCCATGGAATAAACCAAAGAAAAAAACAACTGCAATTTTTGATTTTCCAATACCGACTAATTTACTTTTATTAAAATATACTGTTACAAGTGCGACATAAGCAATTGAGAAGGCAATCATAGGTTCGACAACTCTAGAGCTGAGAACCAAAATACCGCTTCCGGCTAAAATAAGAGTAATGCTATGAGCAACGGTAAAAGCACTAGTCAATTTAAGTGTGTTCCAAATCGTTGTAAAGACCAAAAGAAAAGACAATACGAATAGAATATGGTCTGGGCCACTGAGAATATGTCCTATTCCTAAGCGCATAAAATCCCATCCGTTATCAAAAAAATTTGTGTTATTATTTCTAATTAACAGCACCACATCGTCTGTAGTTTTTACATTTACATTTTTAGCAAATCCTGGAGAACTTGTTTGTATAAATGTTTTTATTTCATCAGGTGTTGCATTTGGATGGTTATGCATATATTCGACAACTACTTTCGGGAGGAGTGCATGCGCATAGCTTGGGAAAGGACTAGATAGAAAAAGTGAAAAAGCGAAAAGTATACTAAAAAATATTTTTGTTTTCATAATGCTTTAAGTGTTTCATGTGCGACATCTGTTTGTATGATTGAAAAATAAGGAGAAATTGCTAATGCTTTTGTTAAGAGACGTTTTGCTTCTGCTTCTTGGTGCGTCTTTGAATCAATCATTCCTGCATGAAAAAGAATTTGTGGGTCAAATTCTCCAAGCCTAAGAGCTTCTGTACTATATTTTTGTGCTTCATCAAATCGATTATTTTTATATAATGCCCAAGCTAAAACATCTGCACCATTAATACTTGCACGTATTTTATATGAGGTTTGTGCTTGTTTTAATGCTGTCCCAAGATCCATATTATGATCTGCTAAGAAAAGAGCATTTTCTAAATCAATGTTAACACCACTTTTAGTTGATTTTTCAAAAGCGAGCTTTGTTAAAAAATATTGTTGCTGCGCTTTTTTTGTATCGTTTACTTTTGTCGCAGCATCACCGGTATCCATAGCGTAAGCGGCAACGGGTAGAATAGTAAATGCTTTCTCGAAATAATTGATTGCATTTTTATAGTCTTTTTTTGCTGCTGCTATTTTACCTAATCCTTCCAACGCCGGAGAATAATTTGGGTACGTTGCCAACGCATGATTAAAATCTTTCGTTGCTTGTAGAGGGTTATCACGTGCGTCTAACTTGCCAAGTTCAACGTAACTCCATGCAACATTTTCAGGGAAAGACGAACCAGCACTGATCGCCGTCATTTCCGCTTCCTTTGCACCGTTTATATCGCCGTATAACTCTCTAATATACGCGATTCGCGTGTAGGAATTATAATCTGGTCTAATATCGACCATTTTCTGAAACTGTATTACAGCGTCATTATATGATCCTAGTTCGATGTCTGCATCTCCAATTAACCCATAATATGAAGGTTTATCTGGATTGTATTGTGTTGCTTTTTGAGCATTTTCTAAACCAGTTTTGAAATTATGACGACCATAATCAACCATCGCTTTCGTCGCATAAATATCTGCATATTTAGGGTCAATTTTTTGTGCCTTTGTTAGTAGTGCATCGACTTTTTCATAATACGAGCTATCTGAGGTTTCACGTACTTTTTGTAAGTAGACTTGTGAAAGAGCGATATATATTTTTATTTCTTTAGGATTTTTCTGGAGTTCTGTCTCTATTTTTTTAAGAAGTATATCTGTTTTTGATTGTGACTGGATATTTGCCTGTTGTGTATTTTGGTGAGATTGATAGAGCAGAACTCCTCCATCAATGGCAATTACGCTAACAATAAGGAGTACTATGAATGTAACTTTGTATTGCATAGATTTAGTATAACGAGTAAACAGTGGGTTTTTATTCGAAAAATAAGAAGTGCTAATTTTATACACGGGAGAGCGTTTAGTTCTGTAATAACGTTGTTTTCAATTCGTTATATTTGTTATTAAATGTTTCTCGTGCTTGATTAATAGATTTATTAAAGCTATCTAATGCTGTTCCAAGTTTTTCAAAAACACTTTTGCTGTTTTGGGGATTTGCATTAACTTCATTTTTTGCCTGGTTGAATTGGTTATTCAGATCATCTTGATTCTTTTTAAATTCACTATTGAATGCATTACCCTGGTCCTCAAGCTGTTTTAAAGCATCTGCCTTTTGATTAGAACTTACTGGAGAAGTAGGTGTTGTTGCTGTGTCTGCTGTCGTACCATGAGGTACACTGCTGAATCCATCATGTGGCAAAGCCAGGTAAGGGAATGAAGTTCTAAATGGTACATCATTTGCATCAACACCATCACCTAACTGGGTCGCTAACGGATCAGGTGTATAACCAGGGTGGAATAGTGGATATGCAGCTCCTGCAACTGCTTGGATTTCAATATCAACAACATCATCTGCCAAACGTCTACCATTAGGGAAACCTTGCTTATCTCCACTAAGAACACCCAAACGGTTACGATTTTGTGTTGGAGGGACAGCAACGTTTAATCGCAGTTCTTCTGATGGTTTTACTTTATCAGGTTGTGTCAATCCAGGAATACCAGTTAAGAAAATAGCAATTAGATCATCTCGCTGCGTTGCTGATCCAAAAGCTCCCTGAGGAGGAACATTAACATTGTAGAGTGACTTTAGAAGTCCTCCAAGTTCAGGATTTGCTACATATTCTGCAAACTGTGCATCATTTTTTGGCTTTGAGCCATTCCATTTATCTTTATCTTTGAGCGGAATAACAACTTCGTTGACTAGTGGTGCTCCGAGACGAGAGACTTGTACAAATGGCCCATTAGCATCTGTATCTCCGTTTTCTTTAAGAACTTTTAGTTTATGTCGTGAAGCAGTAGACCAAACACCGATGATTGAAGCTTTGTCTTTTGGATCTGTTGGTGTAGAACCATTCTTTGTTAGTTGATTTGTAGGAACTTGAATAGCAATAGAGTTGACATTGTATCCTTTAAGTCCGTCGACCCCGCCACCTGCATTTCCTGGAAGTTTACGGATTGTTAGTAAATCAAACAGTCCTCCAAGTTCAGCAAAAAATGGATCATCACTTTGTCCCGCAAAGACGGTTGTACCATCCGAAAGAGTCTTGATTGATTGCGCTTGCAAATTTGCATAATTAGGCGTTGATTTTGGACCAATGTTGTCTGGAGGAACGGGTATATCTCTTCCTACAACTTCGCTTCTACCATTTGTAACTTTTATCACTGTATAAGTTTGAGCCATATTATAATTTTTGTCATCAAGTGATAGGATAGGGCCTGTGTTATAAAGGAAAGTGTTTTTATTCTTTATAGTTGTTTTAAAGCGAAATTGATACGTCACATGTTCTTTTGCATCGCCGACATTATCAACTTTAATTTCGTAAAGAACATTATCATCAAATCTATAAAAATTAGGTCCACCTGCAGGTTCTTCAAAAGGAAGAAAATTTGCAATGAGTGTTACTGTGTTTGCCTTGTCTGGACTTACGAAAGCGTAAACATCAGTATTATCTGCTTTTGGATCAGAAGCAATAGTCGGAGCTTCACGATGACTGGATGCATATATATTTGTACCTAAAAGTGATGAAAGGATTAATCCTACACCTGCAAAAACACTAACATATTTATACATTTTTAGATGAGAAAATTTGATTTGATTCTGTTCTGTAAGAAGTTGTTTTAACATAATTTTATAATTAAATGTTAACAATGTTAATATTTAATTTGATTAACTTAGTATTAATTTGCATTGTACTGGCAGCATGATTGCTTGTCAATGGGCAAAACATGATTATTACTTAAGTTAGGTAAAAGAACTTTCTCTTCTATCTCGAGAATAGGTTGATATATATTGCTAATCTCATCGTTTAGTCTTTAAATATATATTTTTCTCTCTAGCCTCAACATATTCAGTACCCTAATGTTAGTTCGAACGCTAAACATTTTTGTGTTTCTTTTTTGAGTACAATATACTAAAAATATTGAAGTGAAAATAGAATTACTCTTTTAGTAAGTTTAAAAATTCTCTAGGAGTAAGTATGTGAATACCTTTATACTCTGTAAAAGGGAAATCTTTACTATTTCATGTGACTAAATGAGTTGCCATTCCCTCTTCTGCACAGGCTAGAACAATATTATCATCAGGATCCTGTATTAACACATCGAGTTTCAAAATACCACTCGTTATATATGCTCTATCCATCACTTCGTGTATATACTCAAAGTTTTCTTGAGGAGTTAGACCTGTAAATTTTGCTACCCTAGGACGAGAAAGTACTTCTTCATATTCTGCAACAAGCTGAGGAGAAACAACCATCACAAAATCTTGGTTTCTCCAATGATTGATGATTTGGGAAGGAGCGCCAATACTAATAGTGCCGCCAGAGACGAATATATTGGTATCAAGAACTATTCTATACACGTTTTGATTGTCGAACCTCGCTCACTGTTTGGTCAATTGCCTTTCCTACTTCTTCTTGAGAATGTTTTTTTGTGTTTGCTCTTGCTTTATCGATTAAAGTAAATCCTTTATCCCATTCTTCTTTTGTATATCGCTTTGCAGGATTCATTAATTTTTCATAATCTTCAAACGTTACAAGAGCAGCGACAGGCTTACCAAATTTGGTGATGACAACTTTTTGGTCACCCTAAGCCACTCTCGAAACAAGATCTGAGAGTTGTTCTCGAACGTCTTTTAATGGAAGGGTTTGGCTCATAGACTTTTATTCCGTTTGTTATCTCACTTTTAGCAAGAGAGATAACTCTTTTACATAATTATGTAATCAATTAGTTATAACTATGTCAAGTGTTATAACTAATCCAACATTTAATATGCTTCACAAATATGTATTAACTTATTCCTGAATGCCAAAATTCGTTCGAATAGACACGCGTTCGGGTCACCTAAAAAAATAGATTCAAATTTCTATATCAAACCATACTACCCTAAGTATTGTTCGAACGACAAATCTTTTTCAAACTTGTTAATTGACCCCAAAACTACAATGATGTATTATCAAGTCATGAATGTAGCAATTTTGGAAGATATTAAAATGAAAATTTTACCGATACTAAAAAAGGCTGATATAAAAAAGGCAGCTTTATTTGGTTCTTACGTAAGAGGCGACAATACAAAAACAAGTGATATTGATATTCTTGTTGAATTACCAGACAATGCGACCCTATTTGAGCTTGGGGGTTTGAAAGTTACTCTTGAAGAAGAACTAAATAAGAAAGTTGATATTGTTACATATAAAAGTATCTCACCGATTATTAAGGATTCCATATTGAGCAATCAGTATCCTTTATTATGATAAAAAATCCTCTTTTGTATATTACACATATTTTTGATGCAGTTAAGTCTATTCAAACTCAGATGGAAGGAATTACAAAAGAACAGTTTGAAGATTCAGAATTAATACAAGGGTTTGTTGAAAGAAAGCTTGAAATTATTGGTGAAGCAACAAAACGAATCCCCGATGAATTTAAAAAGAATCATCCAAATATTCCTTGGAAAGATATGGCAGGGATGAGAGATATACTAATTCATCAATATACGGAAGTAGATGAAGATATTGTATGGAAAACAATAACACAGAAAATTCCTCCTTTAAAAGAACATATAGAATCTATACTGAATGAAATTTCTAGATAAGTTCATCTATTATCGTCAGGCTCACCCGTTCTTTCAAAAATCAAACGTAAATGTTCCCAGAATGCCAAGGTTCGTTCGAATAGACATGCGTTCGGGTCACTGAACGGAAAGCTTATAATAAATCAAAAAAATAACCATTTTGCTATCAAATCAAAGTTATACATTCAGGCTCTTCCAACAAGCATGCAACAGTTGGAAAAAATACAAGTAGCTACCTGACTGCGTAAGGTGAGTTAGTTAAGAAACTTTTTTCACATCAATCACGCAACAATAACACTACTTTCTCCGTCTCTCTTAGATTTTAAAGGAAGAGAAAATGAAAATGTAGCTCCTTTTCCACTTTCACTGTCTATCCATATCCTGCCTTTTTGTCGTTTAATAATCTCAGCAGAAATATACAGCCCGAGTCCAAGTCCTGGATAGGTTTCCTGTTTTTCTCCTCCTACTCTATAAAACCGTCCAAATACTTTTGCTTGATCGTCTTTAGTTATACCGAGACCAAAATCCTCAACGCTTAAGGTTATCTGTTTTTTATCTGCTTTTGTTCTGATAATAACTTTATTTGATTTAGGTGAGTACTTAATCGCATTGGTGATAAGATTGGTAATAACCTGTCCTAGGCGGTCCCGGTCACCATACACTGATCTTGTTTTTTCAAGCTTTTTGATAAGCATATGTTTATCAGTGGTCCTTTGTAGCTCCTCAACAGTCTCCTCAACCAATTCATTGAAATCAAAATACCCTTCACGGAATCGGAGTTTGCCACCTTCAATTTTCGTTATATCCAGAAGATCAGCAATAAGGCTAATGAGTTTGTTAAGCTGGCCATCCATTTTCCCAACAAGCTCTGCCGATTTCATATCCTCTGCTTTTTTAAATCTCGCTTGCAAAACTTGTGTGTATGCCTTGACGCTGGTTAGCGGAGTTTTTAACTCATGAGAGGCAATTCCAATAAATTCGTCTTTTTGCTTATCTAGCCTTTTGCGCTGTGTAATATCCAAGAAAAAGGCCATTCCTTTTTCTTGAGAGCCTTCCATAATGGCATACCCTACAAGCAGATCTACTTCATGACCATCTTTATGTCTAGCATTGGTTTCGTAAGGAGCAACTGTATCACCCTTTAGTGCCCGTTGAACACCCGTTGCATGAATCTCTCGATGTGCTGGCAGTGTAAATTTTTGCCAATTGATTTTATCCTCTTGAAGATCTTTTAGGCTATAACCCAGCATGTTTAAGAAAGCATCGTTGGCATCATAGACTTCCCCACTCACATTCCAGAAAGCAATTCCGACGATATTTGAATCAAACAAATGCCTAAACTTGGCTTCGCTTTCTTTTAACGCTTCTTCCGTTCTCTTTCGTTCTATTACGAGTGCAGCCGTTCGGGTCGCAAAGTCAATAATTTGCCGGTCTTCCACACTTGCTACACGCGGCTGATGATAGTACATGGCAAAAGTTCCAAGTACTCTTTGGTCTGATGAAAGAACGGGTGTTGACCAGCATGAGGCTAGATTATGCTTGCGTGCCAAATCCTTGAAATCTTTCCATAAAGGATCACTTGCAATATCTGAAACGAAAACAGGCTTTTTTGTGTACACTGCTGTTCCGCATGAACCAACAGCTGATCCAACCAAAATGCCATCAATTGCATCATTATATTCTTTCGGAAGACTTGGTGCTGCCCCATGTCTGAGATGTTTTTTATCGTTATCAAGCAGCAGTATAGATGCTTTCATATTATGGGGAGATTGTTTTTCAACGCTCTGTACCAAAAACTCAAGGGCTTGAGCCAGAGACGCTCCGCTGGTAATCATTTGCAAAACTTGATTTTGTTCTTCTACTATCTTCCTCGCTTTTACTTGGTCAGTTACTTCAATAGCATGGACAAGAATACCGTCTACATCTCTTTTCCTATTTCGGGATGGCTGATAGACAAAGTTAAAATACGTATCCTCCGCGACTCCATCATTATTTATATCTAGCTGCAAGAAAGTCTCATTACCGATAAATGGTTTACCAGTGTTATAAACATCAAATAAAATCCTCTCAATTGGCTGACCTTTAATCTCTGGAAAAACTTCTAGCACCTCTTTTCCAATAATATCTTCCGTTTTACCGACTGATTTCAAATAAAGAGGGTTGGCAAGCTCAAACACAAGCTTTGGTCCTTTAAGAATTGCTATCATTGCAGGCGCTTGCATAAAAAGATCATAGAGCCGAGTTTTGTGTGTCGCTGCTGTTTCTTCTGCTTTTTTTCTATTTTCTGTTTCTTTCTCCGTTTGTATGAGGGCAGATTGAAGTGCGCGTCGAGTAACATCTAATTTTTTTATAATCTCTTGATTTTCAGTAATCGATTTTTCTGCAATTGAAAATTGAGCTTTGGTATCTATCTCATATTGATCGTGTTGCAATACAGAGGTAAGAAGTGGCAGTATTGAGGAAAGTGATGCCAGTTTTTCTTTTATAGGCTTTCCGCCAAGGAGAACCACGACACATGCGTCTTCATAGGCAATACCCACTGCTTTTTTCCGTATTGTTTTTTCAGAGAAGGGAAGTGCGCTCGTAAAAACTTTCTGCTTGATACACTCTTTTAGGAATGCTTGCCAGGCTGATGCCTCTTGTAGTGTTTGTGGAAATCCAGGTGCAGGCAAAAGCACTTGTAACTCAATATCTTTAATAAAGATAATAAGTTCTTGCGCGCCCAACTCTTTTGCAAGCTGTTTGCCAATCTTTGCGCGCTCTGTTTTCTTCGCTAAATTGCCGAGTAATTCTAACATAGGTATTCATTTTACTGAGGAATTATGCACACAACTGCTGTACAGTTGTGAAATCCATTAAACTGTCCATCAACCCGTGCTATTTGTCCGTAAGTATTGCATCCGACATATTGGGTTCCGCCGAGTTCTTCTGCTACTGCATCCAACTCTGTTGCAAATTCTCGGCCTGTCCGCAGTCTCGTCGCGACACAGTCAAAAACTATGGCCACGTTTTTTTCATTACCAGTGATTTGTGCAAGTGCATCTTCTGTTGCCTCTTTTGCGGCAAGGGCTGCAGAAGCGGCAGTTGTTTTCATGATGCTAACGATAGCACCTGTTGGAATATCGGAAGCGCAATTAATAGAACCATCTTTGTTTATTGCGAGTGGAACACGCAGCTTATATCCATTTGTTGTTTTGATTCCTATGACATTGTGCAGGAAAAATGGTACTGGATCTGATAGGTCAAAGGTTTGTCCAGTTGCTTTTGCATGTTCCTTGAATACCTCGACTGCGGACATGGCGTTTAAGCTAATAAGCCTCATTCCATCTGATTCGGTTACACGCATCGGCTTACTTGCTGTTTCCCAGCCATGTGCAACACCAATACCGAATGGTTTTTTAGAGAGCATTTCCAAGGTCACCACTGCATCAGTGATCGCTTCAGTATCAAAAAATACATGGGTTTTACTGAACTTTGCGTCATCCCCGGCACCTCCACCAAAAAATTGGTATGTGCCAGCAGTGAGATTGTTCATTGCTTCAATAAGTGTATCCGTATGTCCGGCAAGCGCATCAACAAGCACGAGTGCTGAACGATAGGGATACGTATGATCCTTCAGACCTTGAAAAGAAGCGATTGCGTCTTTTGCTGCTTGCTCCGCATTGTTATGGATATTTTTACCAATACCGACGCTAAATTGCATGTCATCACTTCGAATTGCTATAGCACTGACTGATCCTTCCCCTTTTGTTTTAGTAATAAATTCACCAGCTGATGAACAACCGACCATAATCTTAGGTCGAGCATATTTTTTAACTGCACCGAGAAGTTCAGAATAATTATACTTTGAAGAGACAAAGAGAATAACAACATCCGGGGTCATCGTATCAAATACGGATAAAATTTGCTCTCCGATGTCCTTCCCCGCTTTTTTGCTCTCTGGAATATTTGTATAGACAACTGTGGACTGAGTCTTTTCTGATAGATCCCGATTTAGTCGAGGTGGTGTGGTGCTTTTGTAAGATGTGTGCTTTTTGATCATTTTTGAAAGTTCTTCTCTAGTAAATCGCCAATCACCACGAGAACCAACTTTTACACCTTTGAGTTTTCTAGAAGTTGCCCATTGCCTGATTGTACTCGGATTGATGCCTAAAAATGCGGCGGCTTTTTGAACATTGAGTAATTGTGGTTCTTCTTTTGCCATACAGAGTGAGTATCTTAATAAGACTTCACTAGACTACCATATTTTTTTTGAGAAAGAAAGCGACAGAGACTTTTAAAAAAATTGCTTTGCCTATGTTAAGGAAGTTCTTTATTTATTGTCCTTTTACTAGACTCTATAGCTCTTTTATTAAAGCCAGTTTTGAAGATTAATATATTAAAATAATGGTGATTTGCCTGTATTATGTGCTTTAATAATTCGAGGTAAAGCTTTTAAATCATTTACTACACGAATGGCACCAGCTTCTTTTAATTCTGCTGGGGTTCCAAAACCATGCGATATACCTATTGAACGGACACCTGCTGCTTTTGCTGCTTGCATGTCGACTTCGTGATCTCCTAAGACAATAACTTCATCTGCTTGTAAATCTAGTTGCTCCATAAGTTTTAAAATACCTTCTGGATCGGGTTTGGTTTTTGTAACGTCTTCACAGGTGACAACAGCAATCTTAGGAATGCCATATACGGCTTTTGTCCGAGTTATAAAAGCTTCCAAACGTTCGGTTGTGCTTCTATCGTCTGATCGAAATAGTTCAGTAAATCCCAATGCTGGCAAACTAATTCCAAAATTTCGCAAGATCATACGTCTGTCTCCACTGGTAAAAATGCCAAGATCTGTTTTACTTTTTCCCACCCAACTAAACATTTCTGTCAATCCATGAAATGGATGGACATATAGAGGTGCAATATGATCCTGAATAGGTTCTAGCGCTGCATCAAGATCTGCAAAATCAATTTTATTCAAGTTTTGTTTCTGTGCTTTACCGAAAAGTAAACGCAAAGTCTTTTCAAATGTTTCTCGTGTACTTCCACCAACTGCTTTATTTATATAACTTTCATAGACCTCATAAGCCGGAATATCATTTCGGGGAACGCCTTGTGCTATTAAGTAACCTACTACAGTTGTATACTGACCATGCCTGATTAAATACACTGTATTTACCAAAGTTCCATCTGCATCAGAAATAATTGCTCTTATTTGTTTCATAGTCCAATTATACCAGAATATAATAAACTCTTGCTAGGTTATACTGATGAGATCTTAATTATAAGAGGAACCACTTTCTCTTTCGGGCTTCTTCTGTCAGTTCATTATTACAATTAACGGCTACTTTAATTTCTGCTGTCTCAAGTAGTTTTATCCCGCTCATGCTGTCATCAATTACCAATATTGGAGCGTTGCGATTATCAATATATTTCCGCATGCAGTCGACTTTCCCGCCCAAAATGGACATTGGGGATTGTAGCTCGGAGGAATACACATTATCTTTAAGGATGCTCCGGACACCGATCAGAGGGTTATTTAAACCAAAAGACTTCATAGCAGTATGCACAGCAATTTCAGGAGAACCACTCATAATCCACACGGAAACATCTAATTTCTCAAGAAACGCCATGAGGGAGCGCACTTGCGGACGAACTCTCAGTCCTTTTGCAAGTGTTCTTCCATATATAATCTGAGTGCCAATTTCGTTTCCTTCCTCTTTTATCGTTGCTAACGCTTTGGCTTCTGCTTCGTGAGGAGTAAATTGAGAGAATATCTGTACGCAGAGCATATATGCTTCTTCTGTTTTGCCTTGATCAAGAAGTTCAAAATAATGTGTAAATACACGTTCATGATAGTCACCATCTGCTTTCTCTCCTAAAAGCGTTTTGTCTTTTAACAGTCGATTTTTACACAGATACGCAAACGTTGCTTCTCCAACATCATTAACAATACAGGTATTATCAAAATCGAAAACAGCAAATAGTGAATTATCATGATTGCGTACTTTCTCTTGTATCGCTTTTTGAAGTAATTCCATTGTTAAAAATTATCTCGTATTTTGAGAAACAAAGCAACAATTTTTTTGCTGGAGAGTATTTGGTTGAATTAGATCATTTAATCTTTAGCATTCACAAATTGTGTAAACCACGATGGTCTTTTTATTCTGGGACATTCAGCTATAATGTGCGAAGGACTTTATTTATAACTTATTTTACTATAAAATAAAGATTATATGGATCAAATTCTAGAGTTTCCTCGAAATAATCCAGAGAGCCCTCATCCAAGTGTAGACTTAATAAAAGGCTGTGAAAGATTGTTGCGAAACAATTCTGAGTTTACTATGATAACAGGGGAGAAAGGATTTGCCCTTTCTGGCGAATTTCCAGGTAGCTACAGCGCATTAGGTTTAAAACACACTGCTCATTCCTTGTCCAATCCAGAACTACCCGCAATCGAGGATCCTATTAGGGAAGGAATACCGGATCATACGCAATAGTGGGATATACAGGAACGCTGGGATAATATAAAATGTGAGTTATTAACGGGAGCGTATCCAATGAAACTCAATAAAGAAATCTTTGAACTAATTTTTCCTCAGGGTATATTTGAGTGGTTTAAT
>JBBSGT010000033.1:0-13633 GCA_038253825.1 Candidatus Levyibacteriota bacterium | reverse complement strand
CGTTGAATGGGAGTTAAATAACAGGCCCAGAAAGCGGCTGAAATTCAAAACACCTCAGGAAGTTTTTACTGAGCATCTCAATATGCCCTAGGGGGGGCATTCGTTCCTAGAATACGGGTGGAATATAATGATAACCCCTCGCACAATAAAAGATTGACGAAATGAAACCTTCTATAAATAAAAGTCTCCAATAGAAAAGATTTCAGAAAATAGTAGTTTACTAAAAAGGAAAAATAGTTTATCAAACTAGTTTCTTGCTTAACTGGATTTTTCTTTCTCCCTCAGAAAGAAAACTTGTCCATTATAATAAATATGACCAAACTTCTTTAATTTTTCATATGTAGAAAGTATCCTGTTGAAAATTTGGTTCCGTTTGCAAGTAAGCTCGCCAGCAACGATGCTAAGTTTATTATAATCAACAAATATATACGGCAGCTTGAGGCTGAACTGGTTCGAATCCAAGTTCGCCTAATCTGCAGTTTCTGTATCCTGAAAAATCTGCTAACTTTTGCTATAATATACAAACGAATTACAAGTTTCATTTATGAACTATTCTTGGTATACGGACACGACTTTAGAAAAAACTCCTGATTCAATTCATCAAACCTTGGCTTTTGGTTCCCTTGACGATATTCGTTCACTTAAAAAAACTGTTGGAGGAGAAGCCTTAAAGAAATTATTTTTAGAGCATCCAAAGAAAATATATACATCTTCGATGCTATATTTTATTAAAAACTTCATTTTACATATTACTAATTCAATTGATGATCAAAAATATCTTAAATTTACACCTAGAAATACTAAGTAAAGAGAGACAGAAGCTTTTAGAGGAAATTGTTCCTTATACAAAAGGGTTTATTTTGGGTGGTGGTACAGCACTCGCTTTACAGCTTAACCATCGTCAATCATATGATTTCGACTTTTTCTCTACTCCATTATTAGCTAAAAATCTACTTGAAAAGCTTTCTCAAACAATTTTAATTACAACTATTGCAGTAGATTCAAGAGATGAACTGACATTTTTTACGAAGGACGGAATTAAAGTAACTTTTCTTCATTATCCATTTGGTTATGCCTTTCCAATTAAAAAATTAGAAAATGGTCTCAATTTATTTTCAGTTAAAGATATAGCCATAAAAAAAGCATATACTATCGGAAGACGCGGAGAATATCGTGACTATTTTGACTTATATACAATTTTGAAAGATGACCATATCAGTCTTGAAGAGCTTAGTCGAGAAACAAAAAAAATATATGGGAGCATTTTTGAGGAGAAGATATTTTTAGAGCAATTAGTTTATTTTAAAGATTTACAAAACTTTGATATTTTGCCAGTCAGTGCCGTATCAATTGCAAGCCCAAAAGTTGTAGAAAGTTTTTTTAATAACTTGGTTAGCAAGTATCTAAAGGAATAGCCATTTTTTTATTGTATGTTTTCTGCTACGAAAACTTGTCCATTATAATAAATAAAACCAAGCTTCTTTAATTTTTCATAGGTAGAAAGTAACCTGGAGAAGATTTGGTTCAGTTTAGAGGTAAGCTCGTCAGATAAAATATATCAATCTCCATCAATATCGTTAATCCACTTTTTGATATACCTCTCATTTTCTAGTATACTTTGAACTAATAACTATGAGAAAAATCATCACGACAACATTTATAACCCTTGACGGCGTTATGCAAGCTCCGGGTGGACCGGAGGAAGATACTTCAAATGGATTTACTTACGGAGGTTGGCAGTTTGGCTGGGACGAAGAAGACCATGAAGCGGACAATATCATGGACAGAAGAATACTGGCTGTTCCTTTTGATATGCTTCTTGGACGCCGCACCTATGATATTTTTGCTGCTTTCTGGCCGAACCACAAAGAAGAGCCGCGGTGGGGAAAGCCATTTGATAGAGCGAAAAAGTATGTTGTCGCGCGTAGTCCTTTTACACTCTCTTGGGACAATTCGAAACTTATTACCGGAGACGTTGTGGGGGAAATAAAAAAGCTTAAAAATTCAGATGGTCCTGACCTGTTGGTGTGGGGTAGTGGCAATCTTATACAAACGCTTCTTAGACACAACTTGATAGATCGAATGCATATCTGGACATTTCCTGTGACGTTGGGCACCGGCAAAAAATTATTCGCGGAGGGCACACAGCCCGAGCGTCTTAAACAGATAGACGCAAAAATCACCACAACAGGCGTAATATTTGCAACCTATGAACCATCAGAACCTCTTAAAATAAAATCAACCTGAAGGTAAATTCAGTTCACCCTTAACACTCGTAAGCAAAATTATTTTGATAAAAAGTTCCCACATAGTCAACCAATGCCGGCTTAAATAAATCATAATATATCATCTCTCTTCTGTCTTATTACCCTTCTGATTGTTTTCATAACGCTCTTTTGCTATAGTTAGCAACATATTAAGATGGATATTAATACAATACTTAGTCGTGTCAATGAAATTTGTCAGGAAGTAGTAGGTCCAAACGCTGAGAAAGTAGATCAAGAAGGTATCTGGCCGCAGCATAGTCTTCATGCACTACAAGTAGCAGGTTTGGCGGGATTGGTAGTGCCGAAAGAATGCGGAGGTTTAGGACATGGATTATTAACGCTAGTCCGGGTCTGTGAAATGCTTGGAAAAGAGTGTGCTTCGACAGGACTTTGTTTTGGCATGCACTGTGTGGGGTCCGCAGTTATATCGGCAAAAGCGACAGATTATCAAAAGAGGCACTATTTAGAACCGATAAGTCAAGGGAAGCATATCACGACATTGTCTCTCAGTGAATCAGGGACAGGAGCGCATTTTTATTTCCCCCAAACACAACTCAAAAAAGTTTCTTCTCAAGCATATAAAATTACTGGTACAAAAACCTTTGTCACTAATGGCAGCCATGCTGACTCTTATGTCGTTTCTACTGTCGTTGTTGATAAAAATGCCAAGCCCGGACAGTTCTCTTGTGTAATGGTTTCAAACGATGCAAAAGGTATTCAGTGGGGTGGGCAGTGGCAGGGACTTGGTATGCGTGGTAATTCTTCTCGAACATTAGAGTTAAAAGATGTTGAGATCCCCAAGAAAGATTTACTCGGAAAAGAAGGTGATCAGATCTGGTATATATTTAATGTTGTCGCTCCCTACTTCTTAATGGCAATGTCAGCAACGTATTTAGGAATTGCCAGTAGCACACTTGATGAGGCTCGAAATCATTTAGAGAAAAGACGCTACTCTACAACCGGAGAGAAATTGAGTCAGAACTCTCTTCTTCAGCACAGATTAGGGGTATTGTGGGCTGAGGTAGAACGAACACGACAGCTTATCTATCATGCAGCTCATCTGGGAGATACTAATGATTCAAGTGCTGTTATTGCTCTCCTTTCTGCAAAGGCTGAAGTTGCAGATACGGTGGTACATGTCGTAAATGAGGTAATGACACTTATGGGAGGGATTGCCTATCGAGATAATGGAAAGCTCAGTCGGCATTTGCGTGATGCGAGAGCTGCCCATGTCATGGCTCCAACGACTGATCTTCTGAGGACTTGGACAGGACGGGCCTTACTCGGTCTTCCATTACTTGGAGAATGAAATAATTTATGAGAGCAATAATTGGATTTCAACTTGATATATCTCTAGAAAGTAGCCTTAAAAAGGCTTCTAATAGTCTAAAGATAACAAACATTGATACTGAAAAAAAACAGCAGCGTATCATAACAGAAATTGAGAAAGAGAGTATACGTGTTGATGCCGTCATTATAGGAAGTACTGTTAAAGATCCAATAAGTATGGTGCAGCGGCTCCATTTTATTGACAAAAATATCTCTGTCATTATCCTCTGTCCCCCGGACACTTATCATCAAATGCTTGATGCAATACAGTTTGCGCCTTTTCTAGGGGAAGAAGTAAGTTGTCATTCAATAGAAAACAGTGGTGAGTTGATAATAAAGATAGAAAATGCAGTGGCAAATACGCATCGGAGAAGAAAATATAAGGACGCTCTTGCTAGAATGAATGTTCAGATACCCGGACAAAATTCATTACAGTTACAAACGGCTCGATATGTTGATAGACTACTCGATTCTGCTCCAATAGGTGTCATACTTATTGATAATAACTACAAAATACTTGCATGGAACAAGAAGGCAGAGTCCTTATTTGATAAAACTGAACGAAATGCTTTAGGGATATCTTTTCTTTTATTTTTCTCATCAAAAGAACAAGAACAAATCAAAAGTTCTATAGCTCCTAAACGTTCACCTAACATACCTAATAAACAAACATTTCAACGGGAAATACAAAAAAAAGTTCCACAATTTTTGGAAGTTACAGCGACACAATTGGATAATGCTCAAAATAGTACACTGATTATCGTTGAAGATATTACAGAAAGAAAAAAGGCGGAAGAAGAGACGAAGCGAAGTGAAGAGCGTTTTCGAACCTTAATTGAGCAGAGTACTGATGCAATCCAACTTGTTAGTCCAGAAGGTACAATTTTATATACGAGCGAATCAATAAAGAATGTTCTAGGATATACTTCTGAGGAATTGCAAGGACTTGGTGTCGTTCCATTTATGCATCCAGATGATCTTGCATATTTCAATGAGAAGTTTAATGAACTTTTAAAGATACCTGGAGATCAAGTTACTTTACAATACCGTGTTAAACATAAAGATGGCTCGTGGGCATGGCTTGAGACGACTGGGGTAAATCATTTACAAACTCCCAATATAAATGCCCTTGTCGGGACTTTTCGAAATATTACTGAGCGAAAGAAGCATGAAGAAGAGCTTCGTTATCAAAAAACGCTTTTAGAAACGCAAAGGGAGGTAGCTCCTGAAGGAGTATTAGTGGTATCGCCGGACGGGAAAATGGTCTCTTATAATACGAAGTTCGTAAATATGTGGCAGTTTTCAAATAAGTTAATGATGAAAGGAAAAGATGAGCAAGCGTTACAAGAAGCGACGCAGCAGTTAAAAGATCCGGAATTATTTATAAAACGCGTTCAAGAAATTTACAAAAGCCATAAACCTAACTTTACGGAGTTGCGATTTAAGGATGGTCGCGTTTTTGATCGGTATGGAGCACCGCTTATTGGTGAGGACGGGACAGACTATGGATATGTTTGGTTTTTCCAGGATGTTACGCAAAGGAAGCGATTAGAACGTCAAAAGGACGAATTTATTAGTATTGCGTCACATGAGTTAAAGACACCTGTGACAAGTATAAAATCTTTTGGTCAAGTACTGCGTTTAAGATTTAAAAAGGAAAGTAATGAAAAAGCAGTTGAACTTTTAGGGAAAATGGATGCTCAAGTTGACAAACTTACCAATCTCATAGGAGATTTACTCGATGTTACGAAAATGGATACCGGACGCGTGCAGTACAATAATGATTATTTTGATTTTGATGATTTGATTTCTGAACTAGTTGAAGAAATGCAGAGAACTACAGGGAAACATTCGCTACTTCAGAAAGGGAAAACGAATAAAAAAATATATGCAGACAGAGAAAGAATAGGACAAGTACTTACAAACTTAATATCAAATGCAATAAAATATTCTCCCCACACAGACAAAATTATTGTTCAATCAGCTACTGAAAAAGGAAAGGTGAAGGTTTGTGTACAGGATTTTGGAGTAGGTATCCCGAAAGAAAAGTTAGATAAAGTATTTGAACGATTTTTCCGTATCAGTGGTCCCGGAAAAGAAACATTTCCTGGTTTAGGCTTGGGTCTGTATATCTCAAGTGAAATAATTAAGAGACAGAGCGGAAGAATATGGGTAGAAAGCGCAGTAGGAAAAGGATCAGTTTTTTGCTTCACACTTCCTATAAAAGCTAAGGATGGACAGAGAAACAATTTAGTAGAAGAAGATATAAAGCATGCATAAGCAACTTCTTACGATACTCACATCTCAATATCCTATACTGAATTTTCATTATTACCATGGGAACAATGAAATCTTTAGATAAATCAAAAAAAATTCTCGTTGCAGACGATGATCCTGCTATTGTAGAGTCGACAATGCTAATACTGGAAGAATTCGGTTACCAAGTTGATACCACAGTGGACGGAGCGACAATTTACAGGATCGAAAAAGATTTCCCTGATCTACTCCTTTTGGATATTTGGATGTCAGGGCATGACGGTCGTGAGATCTGCAAATATTTGAAGAAAAAAGAACTTACAAAGCACATTCCTATTATTATGATTTCAGCAAGTAGTGATATTGCACAATCTGCGAAAGAATCAGGTGCAGATGATTTTATTGCCAAACCTTATGACATGGATTTTCTTTTAGACAAAATCGCTAAATATATAGGTACTGCGAATTAGTATAAAAAATTCCAAGATCGTCAAGGCTCTCCAGCTTATTTAGTAGCAGTAATTTCGTTATCAGATGAAATATTACAAATTATCACTTTGTGGTATCATTACATCATGAAAAAAATTGCGGTTAACAACAACGCTCCTCTTATTATTCTCAATCCGGTAAGTGGACCTGGAAACGAGAAAGATAGAGAAAAAGCTATCACAAAAGTTGCAAAAGATCTTGGGTGGAATGGTCACTTGGTAACGACAACATTAAATCGAACTGCTGCAGATATAGCAAAACATGCTATTAAAAATGGAACTAATCATCTTGTCGTTTGTGGGGGAGATGGCACAATAGGGGAAGTGGTTGGAGTGTGTGTCGATAAAAAAATTATCATTGGCATTGTACCTCTCGGTACAGGAAATTTATTTGCTCAGAATTTAGGTATACCATTAGCTATTACAGCAAGCATGAAAATTGCTCTTTATGGAAAACGCAATAAAATAGATATAGGTCGAGCAAATAAGATTTACTTTACTGTCTTAGCCGGAATTGGATTTGATGCAGAAATGATGAAAGGGGCACAGAGAGAATTAAAAAATAAGATTGGTGTATTTGCCTATATCTTAACAGCAGTTCAGAGTATTCTTCGTTCATCACTGATATATCAGGTGCAAATTGATAACAGACAACCAATTACTGTTCGGGCAAAAACTATTCTTGTGGCAAATTTAGGTAAAATTCAGGGAGGAATTATGGCGGTTCCTCAAACTTCTGCAAATAATGGAAGGTTATCAATTGGCATCATTCAAGCAAAAAATTGGTATTACTGGATTAGTTTACTCGTGCACGCGTTATCCGGAAATATTAATAAAAGTTCCTCCTACAAACTCCTCAAAGGGAGCAACATTGTTATTACGCTCACAGGTAAAAAAAGAGCTTTTGAATGCGATGGAAATATTTTTCCACCCACAAAAAAACTTACCATAGAGATTTTGCCTCGTGCTCTGAGTATCCTTACCCCGTAACTATTTGTCACTATTTTAAGGATCAAGTGTCGTTCTTGAATGAAGCGAATTAGGCTCCACTCCGCCAGGAAATCCACAAATGACATTCAAAGCGTTGGGTATAATCTGATAATGTACCGGAGGTGAACCAAACAAACTTGCATCGACATGGACATACATATCCGGCGTACTGGTGCGCAGCTTTACATTTTTTGTTTTTATAATATGCAGTTTTCTTCCATCTGATTTTTGAGTCAGTTTCATTTTCGTGAAATATTTTATGAGCTCCCACTGCGTCATGGGATAGATAGAAACCGTCAATCTATGATCATTTAATTTGGCTGAAGGAGCCATTTTTAAATTCGCACCAGCATAGGGACCGTTTGCGATATTGATAATACTTGCTTTACACGAAATCGTTTTTGTGTCGGTAATAATTTCTGTTATTCCTGAGCTAAAATGAAAAAATTTATTGATAAGAGGAAAAATATTGTGGAGCCTCCCTTGTTCAATTTGTTTAAAATAATCCTGAATATGTGCATCCAGGCCTATTCCTGATGACTCGATAAAATAATAGGGTTCAGTTGATTTTTCTCCTTCCATTTTTGTCACTTTCCCTATATCAATTTTACGGACTCTTTTAATCTTAATAATTTCAACTGCTTTTTCAATATCAAGTGGGATTGAAAGCATTCGTGCTATATTCATAAATGTTCCCATGGGAATAATCCCAAGGTTTGTATTACTCCCGACTAAGCCATTTGCAGCTTCACTCACCGTTCCGTCACCTCCAGCAACGATTACTGTTTCATATCCCTCTTTCGTACTTTCTCTTGCTAACTGGGTCGCATGTTTTGGTCCTTTGGTTGGTGCATAATCAACAGGGAGTTGATATTGGTGGAGAAGCGCCTTTATTTCGTCAAGGGAGACACTATTTCCCGCTCCAATAGTTTTTCGTTTCTCTCCTGCATGGGGATTAAATATAAATTTAATGGAATTCGTAGGCTTTTTAATTGTAGACATCGCAGTTTATTTCTCTTTCCTTTCGTGAAGAATTTTTTGGATACTCTTTAAAAAATTAAGAGTAATAATCCCAACTAAATAACCAAAAAGAACACCCGCTAGAACATCTGTGGGATAATGGGCTCCTGTATAGACTCGAGTGAAGGCAATAAAGACCACAAATAGTATCATTACCCATTTCATTTGTGGTATAAAAGAGCTGATTAACGTGCTCACAAGTGTGCTATCTCTCACATGACCTGAAGGATAGGAAGGGAATTTCATGAGAATTTCCCTGGATGTATTATCTATTGTACTGGGTAAAAATTCGAAAGGGCGATGTCGGAAGATGAAATGCCAATCAATAAATAATAACAGTGCTGCAAGAATAAACCCAAGAACAAGGGACGAGAGTGCCCATGAAAACATGGAGCGCTTGCATATACCCATATAGAGGAGAAAACCTGCGAAAATGAAATAGAAGTATGCCGGGAAAAAGAATATTTGTTTGTATGGAAAAAACCAAAGATCAAAGGGCCAAATAATAGTTGTCGTTAGTGGGTTATGCGCAAGACTATTGATAAGTACATAAAAATAATTATCAAAATCCTTTATAAAAGAGACATTCAGGACGATATACCCCAGACATACCGAAAAAAGTACCGTAACAAGATAATAGAACAAATACTTCGCGATTTGTTTGGATATGATGTTTTTCATGCTGGTTATTTCTCAGGTGCCACAGGTTGTTTGACAAAGAAACGGGATTTGCCCCAATGATGAAATTCAACAACTAACAATAACCAAATATTACTGAAGAGATAAGCTCCAAAAACATCACTTGCCCAATGTGCGCCTAGATAAATTCGTGAAGGAGCTATCAGTATGATAACGGCTGTTAAAATAAAAAGTAAACAATATTTAAGCCATGACTTTTTTAGCATCGTATAACTCAAAAACCAAAAGTAGCCGAAGAATGCAAGATAAAACATAACGTGTCCGCTTGGAAAACTGGTTTGTCCTACGTGATTAAATACCTGGACTAAATCAGCGCTTGGACGAGGCCTCCCGACGAGCTCCTTGAGGACTAAGTTAATAAGTGTAATGAAAATAGCATTACATAGGGCAACCATCGATTCGAAACGAAGTCCCAAGAGATACATGAAAATAACAACGACTACAACAAATATATCAACTTGCGGAGGATACCCGATAAAACTAGTCATTTTCATAAGTAAATCAAACCATGCAGGATGAAATGACTGAACAGCTCTCGTGATTACGAGATCAATTGGAAAATACGACACAGTGTGCGCAAAAAATGCGAGTACGATAAAGGCGCTTATTGCGATGATAAGAAACGTGCGTAGCGTGATCGTCCGTCTCTTACGAACTGATTTTGCTACAGTTTCTTCTTGCAGTTTGCTGCTAACTGTTGCAACAACGTCGTGTTTATCTTTCTTAGTTTTTTTCATTATTTGGTAATTTCCCCCAGATACTCAGTGTCATTGAATAGATACCAAAAAGCATAAAACCCCCGGCAAGTATCATGACAATAAGAGATCCAAATGGTAAATTTTTAAGCGATTCAAAAACTTCATTAGTATCTTTTATGCGAGAAGAATCTGCATAGATGCTTGCAATCATAGCAAAAATGCCGATCATTGTCCAAATTAATCCACGAGCTGCGATCCCGATGCGTGAAATTAGTATTAATATATGGTCGGGAGCAATACTCTTATTATAGTTTACGTCTGAAGATTTTTTTACGAGCAAAGCCCTTCTTATTTGGTAGCAACCTGAAAAAAAGCTGGTTACTCCTATTACAAAAAGAAAAAGCTGCCCAAATGGGATATGCAATAAAATGATAGAGACATTTCTGAGAGAATCCTTGTGCGCACCGTTTTCCGGCTGATTTATCAATATTTCGAAAACCGGAAAGAGAAGCGATGCATAAAAAAGGCCGCTAAAGAGATAGCCTAGCCGCTCCAAGAGGGGGATTGGTTTCTGTTGCGGAAAAAGATAATCCTTGACCGCACGGATAAATCCCCATAACGAATATCCTGCCAAACCTATTAAAAATATGATAAGAATCCAGTAACCATAGAAAATATGCCTAATAAAGAGAAAAATATCTTGTTGATTTGCAGAACTTTTCTCAATTCCTAGTGCTAGGGTAAATGCGAACACACCGATAAGACTATAGAAAATGCCACGACTAAAATATCCTAGACGTATAGAAGCAGCTACCCATGAACTGCTCGCAAATTTCTTTGCATTAATTTTAGTCTTAAATTTAAATTTTTGTGAAATCATCGTATATAAAAAGGTTTGTCATTACATCGAAAAAACTTTTTTCTTTGCTTCAAAAAGCAATTTTTTAAATTTACTTCTCACATGTATAAATTATAATCAAATGTGCAACATAATCTGCTCAGAGAATAAGTCAATGCGAGCCTCAAGTATCGATGTCATCCTCAATTGAAAAAGCCTGTGCAAGAAGGTTTTTGTGTATTATTTCCATTACTTATTATGCAATCCTTGCTGATAAAGTATAACACGGATTTAATAAAGTCAGCGCATTATTTCCCCCCCATCTTGGTTTGCGCCAATTTATAAAATAGAAGTCCATGACTATGGTAAAATACACAGGTGTCAAAGAAAAATAATAATGAACAAGTAACAGAAAAAACGTTTCGTATCATTTTTGATCAATCACCAATTAGTACGCAAATATTTTCTCCTGATGGGAAAACGTTGCAAGTAAATAGTGCATGGGAAAAACTATGGGGCGTAAAGCTTTCCCAAATGCAAGACTTTAATATCCTGCATGATAAACAGCTTGTTGATACAGAAATAATGCGCTATATCCGCGAAGGTTTTGCGGGAGAGATAGTCAAAGTGCCACCGCATAGCTATGAGCCACAAAAAACAGTAAGTGAATCTACAACTTCTCGGCGATGGATACAAGGCTATATTTATCCAGTTAAAGATATCCAAGGTAATATAGTGCATATCATCATGCAACATGAAGACATCACAGAACAAAAAGAAGCAGAGCAGCAATTAAAAGAAAGTGAATCCAGATTTAGAAAATTGTTTGAATCAAACATCATTGGGATATTTATTTCGGATTTTAAGGGAACATTTCTTGATGCAAATGATGCGCTGCTTTCGATGATTGGCTATAGCAGAGAGGATCTGAAGAAAGGAATAATACAGCGAGACGTATTAACTCCTGAGCAATATCAGTCATTAAGCGTCCAAGCAGTAGATGCACTCCTGGCGAAAGGGTATACGCTCCCCTATGAAAAAGAATATATTCGCAAAGACAAAAAAAAGATATTTGTTTTGCTCGCTGTTGCACGTATCGAGGATACTGATACGTGTATTGGTTTTATGCTGGATATTACGAGGCAGAAAGCACTAGAACAGCAAAAAGATGACTTTTTAGGTATTGCAAGCCATGAGCTCAAAACGCCGGTCACCTCACTGAAAGCATTCGGACAAGTACTCCAAGGTAGATTTGCCAAAGCAGGCGATGAGAAATCAGCAGTAATGCTTGGGAAAATGGATACTCAAATTAATAAATTAACCACGCTTATTGGTGATCTTTTGGATATAAGTAAAATTGAAGGTGGACGGTTACAATTTCATAATGAATATTTCTCTTTTGACGAATTAGTACATGAAATTATCGAAGAAGTACAACTAACCACAACAAAACACAAATTACTGCAAAAAGGTACAACAGGAAAAACCATATGCGCAGATAGAGAACGGATAGGCCAAGTAATCACAAATTATTTAACCAATGCTATTAAATATTCTCCTCACTCACAAGAAATTATTATCACTGTCTCAGCGAACACAAAAGAATTACAGCTCTGTGTGCGGGACTTTGGTATTGGTATACCGCAAGAAAATATCCCGCACGTATTTAAAAGATTTTACCGCATAAGAGGCAAAGCACTCGATACAATTCCCGGTATGGGGTTGGGCTTATATGTCTCAGAAGGAATTATTACTCGTCAAGGTGGACGAGCGTGGGCTGAAAGTACGCTCGGTCAGGGTTCATCATTCTTCTTCGTTTTACCAATTGATGGCGCTGCAAACGACAAGAGAAAAAACGATAATTGATAGGTAGTATACCTGCCATATATTTCCTTACGCAGTTTACAGCACATTCATCAACTATGCTAACGAAAATGTATCCACAGTATGGATTCTCGTCTAAATGATATTCTTAAAGAGAATTATGGAGCTTTTACCGATAACATTACTTGAAATTGATAGCTTTATTCGTCCCGATAAACTCTTTACTATTGAACAATCAGTCATCCAAGCGAAACGAGGTACGCTTCAAGCAACCAAAATTAAACAGGTTAGAACTGCGATACGCGAAGTCTTCACTTAGGTAGAGTTGGAATACTTGTAGTTATTTTCTTCGAGCAAACAATTTACCAATACCTCCACCTATTGCACCAAACACTAAAGCCACGAGTAGCCCTATAAAAAGATGTGAAGAAGCGCTATCAAGGGTATTGGCAATAGTAAACGCTGGTATATCTTTCCAGCCGCTTCTGATGAATTCTTGCCAGGTTGCAACTTGTGCGGAATCAGGCACATATAGATAGAACTCTTGAATAAATCCGAAGAGTATTCCAATTAAAAATGTGACTACAACAGTCCAGATACTTGCGAGTATTCCTTGACTCATAGAACTTGTGAGACGAGTTACTTGAAAACTTGCAACACCCCACAATAAAAATAAACCAAGCATAAAAAGTAACGTAATACTTCCATCGATTCTTCCACCACCATGGAGAAAATGCTCCCGAATCAGGTTAATGAGTTCCAATACACTACAGATCAGGCCAATAAAAGTGCCAATCTGCAAAACAGTCGCGCGAGGAGTATCAGTCTTTTCTGTTATCCAGAGTATTATTCCAATGTAGAGGATAAGTAACATAATAGGCTCAATAATATATGGTAAAGAGCCAGGAACCTTTAAGAGGGGAGGATAGCGAAGGAGCTGGATTCCTACAAGCAGAAGGTTACTAACTGCAAGTGTTATAAATATGAGCCGTAATTTCAATTGCAATGTGATATTTTTCATAGGTTACTTTGGTAACTTCAACTCATTTCTTTGACAAAGCCAAATCGTTTGTTCTTTCTCGTCATATAGCAACCGCAAAACAGAATGTCAGATTTGATAGGGGAAAAATTGGTTATTCGTTAGCTGTATAAATTTTTGTTTTGTCTCCTCAAAATTTTTATCCTGGTTGTTTGACAGTTTGTCTTTTGTCGTATTCCAGACAT
>JBBSGT010000032.1:0-14042 GCA_038253825.1 Candidatus Levyibacteriota bacterium | reverse complement strand
CACCAACGCTTCAGCTGAATCTTTCAATGCAAAACTGAAAGGATTTAGAGCATTGGTTCGGGGAGTGAGAGATGTTAAATTCTTCCTTTTCCGTGTAGCGAAATTATATGGTTAGAACCATATATTGCGTATGATCCATAATCTTCCTGGTGCAATGTTAAAAACCAAACGCCTTCTTTATGCATCCATTCCAGATAACGATCTAACGAAAACTTTTTTCGAAAATCTTGCAGCTCTTCAGACATTTTATTTCCGATGCCACTACGTTTTAGTTCGTCTAGCGGGGCTTCCCATGCGGTTTGTGCGGAACCAAAATAATCGTACAATTTTTGGAATCTGACTGGACCGATGCCATTGCAAACTGACAATGCCAATGAAGCATTTTGCTCATCCATAAAACTATCATACGACGTTTTGAAAAAATCTGCTACAATAAAATTATGAGTGATGATTCTTCCAAGGTTAATCCGTTATTTGTGAAAAGATCACAAGCAAAAAAAGGTGATGTATGGCATGATCTTGCTAACCAACGAATTCACAAACAACACCACGGTGGAGAAATTCCAGAAGGCGACCGCCATGCTATCCCAAGATACCATAGCCCACTGGATCAAAACCAATCCTCTCCTGAAGAAACAAAAATAGTACTTGATGATTTAGAGACACAAATTAAAGTACTGAAAGAAAAAGAGAATGCTCCTGCTCAACAAGCTCCATCATCAACCAAACCAACTTCCCCTCAAGATGATTGGTATGATTAATTTGTTGTATGGAAACAAAACCGAGTTATTTCTCCAAACTTTTTTCCGGTAGAATGAATCGGCAAAACTATATTTTTGGGTCCACGTTATTTGTTTTACTGCCGACGATTTGTTTTTTAGTTGTAATTTTTAATATTCTACTTTCACCATCAATATTTGCGATGCCGTATCTTAATCCCGCTAACCCCGATCAAATCATGACACCAAACATATCAATTATGTCACTTTTAGAAACACCTGTTAATGAACTCTGGGCACTTGCTGGTGTAATTTTTATTATTCTTTCAATCCCTTATCTTTTTTCTATGCAAATCCGACGCCAGCATGATCTCAATATGAACGGCTGGTGGTGGACCGTCAATATTTTACCGTTCACTGAGTTTTATACGTACATTCCCGGCTCCCATGCAACTCCGGGAACGAATATCTGGTGGATGTTAAGTTTCTTATCACTGGCTTCTTCCATTTTTTCTCTTTACTTTACCATCTGGCCAGGAACAAAAGGAGTAAATAAATACGGCATTCAACCAATTGCCCAAACAAGTCTCCTAAAGGATATTTTGTTACTCAAATAACGTTTATTTTTATTCATTTATTACGCTATTTTTGTTTTGTTTCTAAAAAGGATACCATGAATAGAAATAAACTCTTTTTTCCTTTATTTGGAATTATTGTGGCATTACTACTCTATGTTTTTGCCTCAATGTATCCCACTAATCAACATCAAGGTGGCGGAGGTTCAGCAGATAACTCAGCAAACGCTTCAGGGGGAACCTCAAGCCCAAATAATACGCAGGGAACATCACAAAATAACGCCACCCAAAACAGTACAACGCAAATGACACCAAGCAGTTTTCCGGGGATGCCGTAATATGGAACATTTGGGTTATCTTATTTCAAGTAAGGATTTCTTGTATGCCTCTGATTATCTCTTTTTCTTACCGAGAAGCTTTACAAATTCTTCCGTTGGCATTTCTATCTGACGAAGGATAGCGCTGAGAGTGCCTTGGGGAATTGGTTTGGGATGGACAGCTATCTGCATCCGCATGAACCAAACGATGGTGGCTTCCTCTCTTTCCGACGACCGTAAATCCTAATCGCTCAAGAATTATGATAAGTTGCTTTGGCTTAATATCGCGAGGAAGTTTACTCATTTAGGCAAGAGAGAATTTTGCACCAACTGGCGCTTTAATTTTTGCTGAAGCAATAATTTGATCCTCAACATGATCCACTGGAACTTCTTTTTTTTCTTTTACAAGCATTTCGACTGCAAGTTCAATGCCATTTTTAATGCTTGCCAAGACCTCTTCTATCGAATCACTATAGTCGCTAATACATAATGTGGGGCAATGTGCCACATACACATCAGATCCATCTTTGTACTTTTCTTTCTCAATAATGATTCTATAGTTTAAAACTTTCTTTTCCATACGAGCAGTATAACGAAAAACTGCTTTTAGGACAAGGTTTAAATGCTAATTTTTCCCAAAATATGCATCCAGGATTTCTTTGGCGACTGGGCCGGCTTCATTTGATCCTTCACCTGCTGATTCTTTTAAGACTGTCACGACAACTTGTGGTTTGTAGGCAGGTGCATAGAGCGTAATCCATGAATGTGGCAATGTATCCTCGCCTCCGTGTTGTGCTGTACCTGTTTTGCAAGCAACCGAAACCCCACGCATATCAGCAGATGCTGAAGCAACTGAGGTAATATTTTTGCCGTCAATTTGCAAGTGGGGATTTTTAACTTGATAATTAAAGAGCGGCCATGCGACACCTCCGGTGCTACAGCCTTGAATCATCCCTTGACGAATAAGATCTATTGTCTTTGCATCCAGGACATTGGTATTTTTTACAATCGGCGACTGGGACATAACCAAATGCGGCTGATACAATGTCCCGCTATTTGCAACCACTTGCGTCCATGCATTAACTTGTAGCGGTGTCGTTAACAAATATCCTTGACCGATACCATAATGATAGGTATCTCCCAAATACCAATCTTCTTTTATGTTCTCTTTTTTCCATTGTTTTGTGGGCAATACGCCTGACGATTCACCCGGTAAATCTATACCAAGCACCTGTCCCACTCCCATTTTTGCAGCAACCCCAGAGAGCTTATCAACTCCAATTTTTTCTGCTAATTTATAAAAGAAAATATCGTTGGATCGAGATAACGCCGTGACAACATTGAGCGGATTGGGTTCTTTTCGTCCATATTCTGTATAGTACCAATTCGCAAATGAAAAATCACCGATTTGCAGAATTCCTGTATCTTCCACTTTGTAGTTTTCATCGATAATACGATCTTGCAAACCCGCAGCCGCCGCAACAATTTTGAAAGTCGAGCCAGGAGGATACACACCATCTATAGCACGATTCAGAAGTGGCTGATTTTGGCCATCAGTTAACATTGCACCAACCGTTGGGTAAGCGCTATCAGTAGCCGGTTTGTAACTTGCATCGAGAGTAAAAAGATTTGCATCAAAAGATGGTTTGGATACCATTGCCAAAATTTCACCGTCAGGTTTTGAAACAATAACAACCCCTTTTTGAATATCTTTTGCTGCTTTAAAGGTGGCTTGCTGCAATTTAAGATCGAGAGTCAATGTCACATCTCTTCCGGGAATTGGATCTGTCTCTCCAAGCGCTCTGACTTTTTCGCCCAACGCATTCACTTCAATGAGTTGCTTCCCATCTTGTCCCCGTAACATTTGCTGATACTGTTCCTCAATTCCACTCTTTCCAATCCACTCATTTCTTGCATAGCCTTCATACTGGCCTGATTTTAATTCGTTTTGAGAGATTTGCCCGATATAGCCGATCACGTGACTGAGTACGTCTTTGTAGGGATACTGACGAAGCGAATCAACTTCCACATTTTTATCCCCCTTGGCAATTAACGGCAGCGCCTGGTCTTGCGTTAAATGTGTTGTTTTACACTTGGTCGTTGTATCGTTCGGGTCACAATTTTGGGTGAGACGAAATCCCGGAGTGTTGTAAACAAGTGGATTGCTATGGCGGTCAAAGATCACACCTCGAGGTGCATGAATAATTTGTGTTCGTATACGATTTGAATCAGATAATTGCTGATAATAACTTCCCTGAATAATTTGGACAGCAAATAAATTAAAAAATAAAATTCCACCGAGAATAATTATCAGTGCCGGAAATAAGTACCAACGAGTACGCAGTGGTTTTGCATCTTCTTCATATTTTCGTCTTTTGAATTTTTCAGTTTTGATATGATCGCCAAACGCGAATCCGTGTTTCATAAATTATAGTGTTTTCGGCGAGCTGCTTCATCATCGGCCTGTCTTTGTACGAACAATTTTATCAAGGCAAAAAAACAAGCCGCTACAATTGCACCGACAATTGCATTCAGTAAAACTTGGGTAGAACCAAAAATCCCAAGGAAAAATAATCCGCCGATGAATGCAGCAAAGATAACAAATTGATAAGAATAAATTTCATATTTTCCTTGGTAAAGAAGAATTAATAAAACAAACGTTAATAAAAAGATACTGGTTTCCCCCAGCGGCCGGAGCGCAAAAACATCAAGCAAAATTCCTGCAACAAAGGCGGCAAAGAAGACAATACTATCACGAGTAAGTATTGTCAAACACAGCAGACTAACCAGAACTAACGGCAGACTTGTTACTGTCCCTTCTGAAAGAATGGAGAAAAAAAGTAGCATTAATAAAACGTAAACCATATATTACTTTTCCATCACGAAAACAATATGTAAATTTGAAAAATTCACAAGGCTCTCAACTTTGGCGGACTGAAAAAGATTACTTGCTTTTTTATTAATAGAGATTATTTTACCGACAATCAAATTTGGCGGATAACCGTCTCCTTTGTTATCTAAATCGCCCTTGGTGACAATCACATCGTTCTTTGCTAATTTAGCCGACAATACAACATTATCAAGAACAGTGCTGTTTCCACCTTGGGGTTTGATGACGCCAATGGCATTTGTTTTCGTTGTCTTTGCAGTAAATGAAATAGCCGGATTAGTAATCAAAGTCACGACAGATATATGGGGTGTCGTCTGAGTAATTTTGCCAATTAAATTTTCTTTAAAAACAACAATAGCATTTTGTTTCATATTGTCAGCAGAACCTTTATCTAGAAGCATCATATCATCATTCATTCCTATTATATTTGCTGGAACCAAACTTTTCGGTGCAGGAGTAGTTATCCGAAACTGATCATGCAGCGCTTTATTATCATTTTCGATTTCCTGCATGTGTGCGAGTTGTGTTCGTAGGACATTATTTTCTTGTTGTAATTGTTGTTGCGATGGGAGTTGGGTTGGAACCGGTTGCGTTACACTGGTAAATGTCCACCGTTGCAAAGGTAAAATTATTGATTGTAACGCGCCGGTCAAAGGATTTTGGAAAAATAGAAGAATAACCAGAGAAAGGATAATACAAATAAAAAAAACAGAGAAGATCGTTCGGGTTCCTTTCATACAGCTTATTGTAGCTTCACTGATGGAATTTTACAAATAGTAGTATGGAGATTATCGTTTTGACTTTTCTAAACGAATGCTAGCCTCTAGCGCAATCCCCCAATTACTTTTACTCGTTCAAGCAGTTCCGGATCTTCAAGAACGCGACCAGTTCCGCGCACAACGGATGTGAGAGGGTCTTCGGAAACAACCACCGGCATGTGAATTCGTTCGACCAATAATTGATCCAAACCTGCAAGTTGGGCTCCTCCACCAGTCAACAAAATTCCCTGTTCCAAAATATCAGGAAGTAATTCAGGAGGTGTTTCTTCCAAGACATCTGCCACTGCTTCAATAATTTGTGTAATAATTGGTGATAAAGCTTCACGAATTTCCGTCTCTGTAATTTTTAAACTTCGAGGCAAACCTGTCTCGATATCTCTTCCCCGAATAACCATTACTTTATCCGGCTTTTCTTTTTCTGTCAGATCTTTTATTGCACCGTCTTTTGCTACTTTGGTAATTTTACCTTTTAATTTCATTCGCTTATCATAGGCACTGCCTATTTTCATTTTTATTTCTTCGGCAGTTCTTTCTCCCAAAAGCATCCCATGCCGCAAACGGATATAGTGAAGGATACCTTGATCCATATCATCACCGGCTAATTTCAATGACCGACCAGTGACAATTCCTCCAAGTGAGATAACAGCAATTTCTGTGGTACCGCCGCCGATATCAATAACCATCACCCCTTTAGACTGAGAAATGAGAAGTCCTTCACCGATGACACTCGCCATAGGTTCTTCGATAAGATATGCTTCACGAGCTCCCGCAGATAAAGCAGCTTCCCAAACCGCTCGTCGTTCTACTTCTGTCACAGATGAAGGAATACCAATAACTACTTTTGGACGTGCCAAAAGACGCGGTAATACTCTCCCCATTTCATGTACTTGTTTGATGTAATGCGCAATCATCGCCTCAGTCGCATCAAAATCAGCTATGACGCCACCACGCAGCGGACGAATAGTGAGGATAGAAGCAGGTGTCTTACCTAGCATTTTTTTTGCATCAGTGCCTATGGCAATTATTTTTTTTGTTTTTTTATGCTTGGCGACCACAGAAGGTTCCCGTATAACAATACCTTTATCTTTGACAAAAACCAGCGTATTCGCAGTACCAAGATCAATACCGATATCATGACTAAATAAACTGAAGAGCTTATTGAGAGGAGAAAGATTCATTTCTCCGATTCTAGCAGCTTGCTACGTTTTTGCCAATATGATAGCATTAAATGATCAATGAACTAATTCTCAACCATTGAAACATTGATATTTGATTAAAAATTACAATTAGGCATGAAATTACTTAATTATTGCAACAAAGTCATCGAATATTCTTTTTATTCTCTTCTTTTCCTCGTGCCACTCGTTTTTTCTGGGGATACTTCTGAATTATTTGAGTTAAATAAAATGTGGCTTACCTTCGGCATTACTATCATTGTAGGTTTGGCTTGGGGGACCAAAATGATTTTGCAGAAAAGGATCACTATTCAGAGAACGCCTCTGGATATCGCGCTGCTCCTTTTTCTTTTGTCGCAAATTATTTCCAGTATTTTTACTCTGGACGCACATATCTCGTGGTGGGGATATTATTCACGGTTTAACGGCGGACTCCTTTCAACACTTTATTATGTCCTGCTTTATTATGCGTTTGCGAGTAATTTATCTTTGAAAGCACTTGGGGAGAAAATTAAATTCAGCTTACCTATTTATTTCACCGGGTTGGGAATTTTAGCGGTCGCTTTTCTTATTATCCTTGGCATTGGGGGCCAAGACGCTTTCAGTGCTCAAATCAGACCAGCTATCATGGCTCTTGGCATGGTTGGGGCACTTATCTTTTTTATCTGGTCATTTCAAGGGTCAATCCTGGAAAAAGTGCTTTTTATTACACTTAATGCTGGACTCCTAACAGCTCTCTGGGGATTTCCGGCACATTTTGGGTTTGATCCTACTTGTCAGTTATTTCAAGGCAAATTTGATGTTTCTTGTTGGACAGAGGCTTTTCAGCCAAAGGATAGAACTTTCTCCACACTTGGACAGCCGGCATGGCTCGCAGCATATATGGCAATGCTGACTCCCATTGCCATGGCATACGCGTTGCGTTATGCACAAAAGCGTTTCTTAAAACTTTTTGTCATCTTTTCTCTTCTCACGATTTTCTTTTATATTTCTTTGCTCTTTAGTAACACACGTGCCGCATTTTATGGTTTCTGGATTGCCGATCTTCTTTTCTGGGGAGTTATCTTCACGAAAAATTATTTCCCAAGACAACTTCTCTTTCGAGGCTTTGCTTTATTTACAGTAGTTTTCTTCATCTGCAATTTCCTTTTCAATACACCGATCGGCCAGTTGAATAAATTTACCCTTTCCCAACTAACCAATCATAAAATAGCCACTCTACCCGAAACAATTTCAGGATCTTCAGCTGCCGCCCCCAATGTGACTGATTCCGGTGATATTCGTCTCTTAGTTTGGCAGGGCGCACTAAAGATTTGGGAGAATAATCCTCTTTTTGGAACAGGTGTTGAGACATATGCTTTCGATTATTACAAATATAAATCCCCGGCTCACAATCTCACTTCAGAATGGGACTATTTATACAACAAAGCCCACAATGAATACTTGAATTATTTAGCTACCACAGGAATCTTCGGTTTAGGAACGTATTTAGCGTTCCTTGGTATCTTTTTGTTTGGGGTTGCACGATGGTTATGGTTTGGTAAAACGGCATCCCCAGATCATCAAGCAGCAAAACAATCATCACCTCCTCATTTTGATACATTAGTGATAACTGGACTTGTCACCGGTTGGATCTCGATTCTCATTACCAACTTCTTTGGTTTTTCAGTGGTCATTATGAATATTTATCTCTTTTTAATACCTCTCTTTGTTTTTGCCATTGCAGGAATCTTAAAAGAAGATCATATTTTCACTTTTCCCCAAGACGATACTGCCACGGAAAAGCACTCTTTAGCACCTAGCAACCCTTACCAATGGACAGGTATCATTATCTTAATAATTCTCGCCGGCTGGATGGAAATCGGGCTTATTATATTTAGACAAGCAGATATTGCGTATGCTCTAGGAAATAATCTGGATAAAATTGGTAATTATGGCCAGGCTACACCATCTCTTTTGCAAGCATCACAGGCCATCCCTGATGAGCCAGTTTATAAAGATGAACTTTCAGTTAACTTAGCTGCTATTTCCGCAGCCCTTTATGCTCAAAAAGATACAACCGATGCCGCAAAGACAGCAAACACCGCGATTGCTATGAGCAATGAAGTGGTGACAAATCATCCCAATAATGTCGTCTATTGGAAAAACCGCGTCAGACTATTTTATACACTTTCTACTGCTGATACTGCCAACCAAGGAGCAGACATGGAGCAAGCAGTTAAAGCGATTGACACCGCCAAACAATTAGCACCAACTGATGCAAAAGTGGCTTATAATCAAGCTGTCCTCTATGGTCAAATCGGCCAAGCTCAACAATCGGTCACTATGCTTGAGAATACCATCAAACTCAAACCTGATTATGTGGATGCCTATGTCACATTGGGAGTCTTCTATCATCAATTAGCTGTGGATAAAAACAGTAACGTTGTAAAACCTGATTACCAAAAGAAAGCAATTAGCACTTATGAATATATCCTGAAAAATCTTGCACCTAATGATAAAGCTGTAAAGAAAAGTTTGGAACAATGGCGATCCGAACAAGGGATAAAATAAATTATGCCCTTTCAAAATACTACCAGTTGGGTATATAATGACTTCTATGAAAATTGTTCAAGCACCGGATCAGCTTCTATCCCAAACCGCAAAGCCAATAGAAAAGATTGATAAAACTCTCAAAGAACTGCTTAGAGCCATGGAAGAAACACTTGTGAGTCAGGTCGATCCTGAAGGGGTGGGATTAGCAGCACCGCAAATTGGAAGATCGCTACAGCTTTTTATCGTAAAGCAAGAACCTGATGCTCCTGTTTTGACATTTATCAATCCATTGATTAAAGAAACGTTGGAAAAGCCAAAGGAGAAAGAAACGGAAGTAGGACAAAACGACAAAGTTGCAAAAGTCAAAAGGAAAGAAGATAAAGGCGTTCAACTTGAAGGTTGTCTTTCACTCAAAGATATCTGGGGAGCCGTCAAGCGACCATATGGAGTTATTCTTTCATATCAGGATGAAGACGGCAACCAGCATGAAAAAAAGTTTGAAGGTTTTTTGGCAACCATTATTCAGCACGAGATCGATCATCTCCAAGGGATCTTATTTCCAAAACGTGTTCTTGAGCAAAAAAATACCCTCTATCACTCAACAAAAAATAAAAAAGGTACGATCGAATTTGAAGAAATAGAAATATAAACCAGATTTATGAAAATTATTTTTTTTGGTACTCCACAAGAAGTCGTTCCTGTTCTGCAAACCCTAATCAAACAGCATAATGTTGTCGCTGTTGTGACTACTCCTGATCAAAAATCCGGTCGTAAACAGCAGCTTACGCCTCCGCCAGTCAAAGTCTTCGCCGAAAAACAAGGGATCCCCCTCCTCCAACCAGAACAAATGAAAACTGAAAATTTAAAATTGAAAATTCCACAATCAGACTTGATTGTAGTGGCTGCCTATGGGAAAATTATTCCTAATGAAATTTTGGAATTGCCTAAATTTGGAGCAATTAATATCCATCCATCTTTGCTTCCCAAATATCGTGGACCCACCCCAATTCAAACAGCACTCTTGAATGGAGATGAAACCTCAGGCCTTACATTCATCAAGATGGACGCGCAGATGGATCATGGGCCGATTTTGCATCAACTTCCATTTACTTTGGAAAAAACTGATACTTTTGCATGGCTCATGCAAAGTAAATTTTCTCAGGCGGCCAATGTACTACCCCATGTGATTGATGAATACATAAGTGGCAAACATACTCCTCAACCGCAAGACGAAACGCAAGCAAGTTATACCCAAAGAATCTCCAAAGAAGATGGCTTTATTGATTTGGATACTCCGCCGCGATTTGAAAAACTCGATCGAATGATCAGAGCGTATTATCCATGGCCAACTGTTTGGACCAAAGTAAGAATCAAGAATCAAGAATCAAGAGTTAAGTTTTTGCCATCTTCTAGTCATCCTGAACTTGCGCCGCTTCCAAGAAGCAGGTCCTCTCGGAGGGTTTCAGGATCTAACATTCTTTTACAGCTTGAAGGGAAAAACCCGGTGAGTCTAAAAGACTTTCTCAACGGTTATCCAGAAATGCGGGGAAAAATGGAAGATTTATTCACCAATAAATAATTACTACAGGGCTAATGACTTGACAATTTATGCCTAATTCTTTATATTACTGACATATGAGCGCTACATCAGAAGCAACAGGAGATGCTCTTGGAGACACTATTGGTGGCATGTTTGATATCCCAGAGCAACACATTGTCGAACAAATGGAAGATACTTTTACAATCGGCGATGATGGAAAAACTGATAAACAACCAGAAGCAGAGCCAGATATGTGGTATGGTTGGTAATTATCTCCTTTTTTCCCTTTAATTCTTACGCTGTAGCTTGTGGAGCGGTTTCTGTAGGAATTTCTTCAACTGCTTGGAGACGAACTTTTTTGATTGTTCTCAGGCATTTTGTGCAAAGTTTCAGCCGCACAAAACCTGTCGTTGTTTCGACTCGTGTGCTGTGCAGATTGGGTTTGAAAATTTTTCGGGTGCGGCGTTTGGAGTGAGACACATTATGTCCGTACATAACACCTTTGCCACAGTTCATACATTTCATTGCCATAGGAGGATATGATATCATATTAGTAAGGTTATCTCAAGAGTTGAGAAAATTTCTCAACTCAAATGACCTCAATCATGGATATTTTACTTGCTATTATCAGTATCGGCATTCTCGTCTATTCATCAATTTTGCATGAAATTATGCATGGCTATGTGGCGTATAGACTCGGAGATCCGACCGCAAAGCTTCTTGGTCGCATTACGCTCAATCCAAAACCTCATATAGATCCTTTCATGAGTATTTTAGTGCCTGTCATTGTCTATATCGGCTCTGGTGGGAGTTTTATCTTTGGTGGTGCCAAACCAGTGCCTGTTGACCCTTTCAACCTTCGTGACGGCATGAAGGACCTTGCATTAGTCTCCGTTGCCGGACCGCTTACCAATCTCCTTTTAGCTATCGTTGCCAGTTTTGTGACGCATGCATTATTCCCAGGAACAAGTTTTGGTGAAATTGCCATTACAGGAATACTCGGTTTTATTTTGACAACGATAATCAAATGGAATCTGCTCTTGGCTATGCTTAACCTGCTCCCAATTCCTCCGCTAGATGGATCAAAGCTCTTCGTGCTCCTTCTACCGGAAAGAACTGCCGCAAATTACCTTGCCATCGGCAATGGTGGACTCGGACTTGTTATCCTTATCGCTCTTTTCTACTTCCCCATCGGTGGATTTTCTTTGTCAAATGTGTTACTTGCGCTCATCAATGCCTGTCTCCGCCTCCTCGGATTCTAGTCGTTTCTCCATGCAAAGTATAGAAATATCGCAATATAGTAAGAAAGCCTTGTCAAGATATTGACTTTTCATGAGGTGAGAAATATACTAACCATGCTCTTTGATACTGGGATTGGTTGTATTATTTTTCTCTACTTCTACATTCCTGAGGTATTCACCACTAAGGTGGAAACGAGGCTGTTTTTTTGTTTGCCTGAGGGTAAGCAAATAACCTTCCTATTTGTTACTCAGGGAAAAATGCCAACCAATACCGTATCAAAGAGTATTTTTTCCATTCCACACCGAAATGCAATTATAGCTTGCTCAGTCTTCTTCTCTTTGATACAATTATCCATACGTTTCTGTCCGACTCACGCCTTCTTAGCTCAGCGGTAGAGCAGCTGTTTTGTAAACAGCAGGTCGTCGGTCCGAATCCGACAGAAGGCTCAAACAAAAAACTAACTGAAAAAGCTGGATTGGCGGAGTAGTCAATCGCACCTCGCTGTAGACGAGGCGGCTTCGGCCTACGGGAGTGCAAATCTCTCATCCAGCACATAAGTCCCGTTCCCGGGACAATGCCTAGATAGTTCAGTGGCAGAACGCCATCTTGGTAAGATGGAGGTCTCGGGTCCGATTCCCGATCTAGGCTCAAGACAACGCTCTTCCAAACCTGCTCCAAATAGTGTATAATCACTCGTATGGCCAAAAAGGGAGAACATCGGATAACAATTGGACTCGTCTGTCAGGTTTGTAAGAACCGCAACTATGTCACGCAGAAAAATAAAATGGAAACGCCTGAAAAGCTATTACTGAATAAATTCTGCAAACATTGCCGCAAAGTTACCGAACATAAAGAAGTAGATAAATTAAAATAAGCCTCGAATTAATCTAGCTGAGGAAGTCTTTGGATCATACTTTCTGCTGTAGAGATTGCTGTTTTTGTATTTATCAAGGGTCGTCCAAATTCTTCTTGACGATATGGATACTCAACGTATCTTATTTCAGATTCAGTACCACTCTTTAGATTTGCTGCAAAATGATATTCATGGAGGGATCCATTCGTATCAGGAGCTGTTTCTGTCAAGCCACCTTCGAATGCATTGTTATCTGTAGAATTCTCGTAAACCAATTGTACTTGCATAAAAGTTGCAGCTTCATCGCTGTTGGGATCAACTACCGTTGTGCTGTAGTTCCTGTATGTTTTTCCGTCATATGTTTGCTCCTTTTTCACTTTCCAATCTTTCACAGCATTTGAGAGTTTTGCGATAAGTTCAGATGCAAAATGTTGTATCTCTTGATGGTCAATCACTACGTCAGAGGTTTCATTTAAATCATTCATATAATTATAGTATAGCAAAATGAGAAAAAATTGTTTCGGGAAAATACTGGAGAAATTAAACTCAATACGCTACAATATACCTTACTTTGTTCAAAGTTCAGGAAATCTAATTAGGGGTGTGGTGAAATGGTTATCACAGCAGTCTCCAAAACTGCCTTTCACGGTTCGAGTCCGTGCACCCCTGCCATTTATTTTAGCTCCAAATCGTAACTTTTCTTAGCTTCAACGGCAGTGAGACTCGAAACCTTTCTGCTATAATTGAGTTTATGGAAAAAGTAAAAATTACTTCAGCAATGACCGGTGAAAGTCTTGAGGGAACGCTGGTAACTCCGGTCCAGTCAAATGGCAAGGCAGTACTTTTTATTCATGGTTGGAGAAGTAACGAATTTGGTTATATTCATAGGGCAAAGGCACTTGCTGATATCGGATATATATGTTTTGCGTTTAGTCTTCGTGGGCATGGAGGCAGTGATGGGGATATACGAAAGCTGACACGTCAAGATTTCATTAATGATGTAACGGATGCGTATGATTTCCTTGCAAAACAAAATAGTGTAAATCCAGATGAAATTGGTATTGTCAGCGCAAGCTTTGGCGGATATCTTTCTGCGCTTCTTACCAAACGAAGACAGGTCAGATGGTTGGCACTCAGAGCACCGGCAAACTATCCCGATAATGGCTTTGAAGATATACCTCAAAATAAATACCCTTATGAAAGTACCTCTACGGAAGGATGGAGGAAACAAAAGCTCGATCATAATGCTACAGAGGCGCTACGAGCAATTTATCAATATATACATTTAAGAAATTGATTTTCGGTTTTTTAACTAGTCAATTTTACCAAGTGTAGTTCACTTCCAATAAACTGTCTAAGTCTGTCTTCATATTGACTGATGTTGTCAAAAAATTGGTGAATGTCATATTCGAATTGT
>JBBSGT010000031.1:0-14127 GCA_038253825.1 Candidatus Levyibacteriota bacterium | reverse complement strand
TACCCCAAAACAGCTGGAAAAATCACCAAAAACAGTGTTTTTAGGCACAAATACTAAACGGATTAATTAAAAAGTGGCTTTTTTCCTTGAAGTCAGGAGTGAAGTTTTATAAGAGATTTTTGTCTTAATCCAGTTGAAGCAAAATATTCCTTTGATGGATCAAGAAGGATATCAGTTAGTAATCGATCATCAAGTTGTGTAGTGACATATGCGACAATAACCTGATCGTATTTTCCAAAGGGTGGAGAAATAATAAAACCTGGACGTGACTTCCCTTTATCTGCATCATCGGCAAAAGGAAATATAACACTAATGAGTTCGTACATGTTCTTTCGCTTTATATGGTTTCAATTTTTCAGGGTGTGCGATATTATCAACCTCTAAGCTGCCATCTTCTTTAGCCCATTCAAAGAACAGACGAGCTCCGACTTTATCCATTTCTTGAAGAGTCATTTCGTTAGGTTTAAGTAATTGTCTTTTTTTTAATTGAGCAAGTTCTCCAACTGCTAATTTGATTAATTCAGTGGTATTTAATGTTCCAGTAGTGGAATGTCTCAAGATATTGATCGCTTTTTCTAAATCTGGAGTAAGAGTAAGTCGTATAGTCTGTGCCATAATTAGGCCATATTATACCATAAAAAGCCGTTTGTCAACCATAAATAGTTAGGTTATGTTGTCAAAATCTTTTTATTTACTTTAAATATAAAATTTTTTGCTACAATACTCATGCAATGATTAAAGCAATAATTCTTGATGTCGATGGTGTTATTATCGGTGAGAAAATTGGTTATAACTCACCACATTCTCATCCTGATGTAGTTACAGCGTTGAAGAGAATCAGAGAAAATGGAGTAGCAGTATGTCTTTGTACTGCAAAACCTCATTATGCTATCACAGAAGAAATAAATAGACCAAATTTGCATAATCCTCATATCGCGGATGCGGGTGCAGTTATCATTGATCCAATTGATAACATTATCGTTGAAAAACATATACTAGATACGAGTTTGGTAAAAGAAATTTTACGGACATTGCGAGAAGCAGATGTTTATGTAGAATTTTATACCGTAGATGATTATTTCATTCAGAAGGATCAGACATCAGAAATAACAAAAAAACACACTCATGTTTTGCAAAAAGAGCCGGTTTTTCTGACCAATATTATTGATGAAAGCAATAGCTACGAGATTACAAAGATCATGCCAATTGCAAAGGATAATACAGACAAAAAAAGAATCTCCGAAATCTTAGAACAATTTGCTTCAAAAGCATCAATTAGCTGGGGTGTGCATCCAGTTGCACTACCATTGCAATTTGGCATTATTACATCTTTAGGAAGTTCAAAAAAAGAAGGAGCAGAAGCAATTGTTAAAAGTCTAAATATTACCTTTAATGAAGTATTGGGAATTGGCGATAGCACAAGCGACTGGAAATTTATTTCTTTATGCGGTTACGCTGCAACACTTGCTAATGGGACAGACGAATTAAAGGAGTTAATAAGATCAAAAGGAGAAGGGAAGTATTTCGTTAGTCATGGATCAGTAGACGAAAATGGTATTTTAGAAATCCTCAAATACTTTTCATTATAAATAAAGTTTGAATCTATGCAACTGAGACTAAAAGTCGTTTCAAAACCTCCATCTTCTGTCATCCTGGACTTGCAACCCTATGAAATAGGTTGTCTTTTGTAGGGTTTCAGCATGACACGTTTTGAAATAAAGTTTAATCAACTATATTATTGAATGGCTTAGATCAGTATCTGTTTATCGTTAATACTAGGAGCCTTTATAACTATTAGTTGTGTATCCTCACCTGCGGAAAGGTTTTCAATTACAGTTTCTGGCCAAATTACATAAAATTCTCCTTTTTGAATCGTGAAGTGTTCACCATTAATATCTGCGTTTACCTTTCCAGAAATGACGACATTTATTTCTACTGACGAAGTATGGATATGTTTATCATTGGGTGAAGCTTTTTTATCTGAAATATTTTGCCATGCGATTTCAACTAAATCTGATTTTAGTAAATCATTATCAGCAAAGTTGCCAAAGAACCATCCTTTGCGTTTTTGGTAATCCGAAATTTTGCCAACAAATGATTTACCTTTATTTTTCTTAAGCATACTGTAATTATAGCAGAACGATTTAACGTACCGTGTCCATTTAGATTCGAATCGAGATTGAAAAAGTATGGCTGTATGAGCAATTTTGTTGGAACTGATAATGTGTTATGCGTGAGATGATATAATGGCTTCACTATGGGAACACTTTATCTTGTGCCGACACCGATCGGCAATCTGGCTGATATTACGCTTCGCGGATTGCGGACCTTATTTTCTGTCGATATTATCGCATGTGAAGATACACGAAGAACAGGTATGCTGCTTGATAAACTCTTTGCTGAGTTTGCGCCGGCAGATGATGAAAAAAGAAAGCCTCAGTTGTTGTCTTATTATGATCAGATAGAAACGCAGCGAATTCCAGAAATCATAAGTCTCCTTCAAGTAGGACAAACAATTGCCTTGATCTCAGATGCTGGAACTCCGGCAATATCAGATCCCGGTTTCAAACTCGTTCGTGAATGTTTGCATGAAAAAATAAAAGTTGTTTCGTTGCCAGGCGCGTCCGCTGTCATAACAGCCTTAGTGGGTTCAGGTTTGCCGACAGACAAATTTCTCTTCGCCGGTTATCCGCCGCACAAGCCAGGACATCGAATCGATTTTTTCAAAAATATCAAGACGAGTTTGGAAACAATTAAATCGACAGTGATTCTCTTTGAAGCACCGCATAAGGTTATAAAGACATTGGGGGATATGCAGGAGGTTTTTGGTGACATAGAGATCGTATTCGCACGTGAACTAACAAAGATATTCGAAGAAGTGAAAAAGAAAAAGATCTCCGATGCACTCATTCAATTTAAGAAAAAGCCACCGAAAGGGGAATTTGTGTTACTATTTCATCTATAAAGCTTTCTCACCGATTTTTTCCATAATCCACATGCGAATGAGTTGTGTTGATCCTAAACCTTTGGCTTTTGCTTCATTTCTCACTTGAATAATAGTGGATGGATCGAGACGGATATTAAGTGTCTCAGATAAATTTTTTGCAAAAATTGCTTTTTTCACTTTGCCATGTGTTAAAGCTTCGTCAAAATGTTCTTCCCAAAAGCGAGCTTCTTTTTCTCTATTTTTAAAAATGGATATATCTGGTATAGATTTTGTTTGCTTCATTTATTCACCTCCTTTATATAAGCCGTAATAGGATAGTAGATGCCTTGTCCATATGTTTGTAAGTCACGATCTTCAGGTGATAAAATAATAGCTATCCTTTTGCCTTCTTTTGTTTCATCTTCTAGTAATATTCTCTTTCGGTAACTTTCAGTTATTTCTCGCTCCCCATAACAAATTTCTTCAACTTCTTGAATTGTTATTCCATGTTTTGCAATATGCTCTTTATTCCAAACATCCCAAATAAGAACCTTGATTACAATCATTTGTGCATTGATTGTAGCTCATTGTGATACAAAGTCAAGGATTTGGTTTACACCGCCAATTCGTGGTGATTGCGGATTTCTTTGGCTGTGACTTCTCCCACTTCGTTAATCGTATAGAGATAGATTTCTCCCGGAGCAATCTCGACCGCGGCAATGTCTTTATCATCTACATTTTCCAGATATTTGATTAGGGCTCGAAGCGCATTTCCTGATGAGGCAATGATGACATTTTTGCCATCTTTTAACTGCGGAAGGATAGTTGATTCGTAGTAGGGGATTTCTCGCTCATAAACTTGTTTGAGTGATTCACCATTTGGAACCGAATAATCCCAACTACGGCGGAGTTTGAGAAACTCCGCTTCACCAAGCTGCTTTTTTACTTCCCATTTATTTTTGGCAGTAAAGTCACCATAGTCACGTTCTTTGACTGCATTACTTTCGGTGGTGGGGACGTTTTGTTGCTTAATGGTTTCGAGGATAATTTGGAGCGTCTGTTTGTGCCTTGCCAGATCTGAAGTGTAAGCTTCATCAAAATGAATATCTTTCAAATGTTCTCCGGCGTTCTTTGCATCTTCTTTGCCTTTTTCGGTAAGTTCAGGATCATCCCAACCAGCCCAGAGACCTTTTTCATTGTATATTGACGTTCCATGTCTTACGAGTGCGAGATATGCCATAAGGTTTAGTATAATGTATTTGGCATTTAAGATTCAAGTGAAATATCATTTGAAAATTATCATTCTGATCTGCTATCTGGTGGAGAAGAATCCCTCATTTTGAGATCCTTCACTGCGTTCAGGATGACAAGAATTTTTAAAATCCCCCCTGATAAATCTCTCCTTTATCTCCATGAATAGTAATAATATGATCATTTTTGAAGGTTTTCGTGGCATTTTTGACGTTAAAAACAGTTGGAATGCCATGTTCTCGGAGTAACATTGCGATTTCTGTGTGGGTATGTCCGGATTCAGAGATGATGCCTTTGGCTTTTTTTAATTTTGGGAAATCTTGGGTTCTCGCTTCTTTTACAATAAGAATATGTTGCTCAGTTGAGTCTGGAAAGTCTGATTGAGCATGAACAACTTTAGTAATACCAGTTCCAATAGTTGATGTAACTCTCGTTCCTCTTGCGATAGGGAGTTTGGGATTCTTTTCAGGTTTACGTTCACTCAAAGTATTGATGGGTTTGGTTTCCAGCAAAACTAATTTCTTTTCACTGAACGCCCACAAAATTTCTTGGGGGAAATAGAGGTGACGTTCCAATTGTTTGGCGAGTTTAGCTATGGCAAGCAGTTCATTATGAGTGAGTTTGGAAGTCTTGGTATTATGTTTGAGATGTCGGTCAAGAATCGTCAAGTTTTTCTTAGATAAAAGATAACGATCTGGCCCTTGTGTGATCGTTATTGTATCTTTGGCATGTGTTTGCTTTTCTATGGTAAATACTTTGCCTGATTTGTCCCAGGGCACATGTTTTTGCACCAGCAAAACCGCGCCTGTGCTCACATGGTCAATCTCTTGATGATGCCGTTGCCATAAAGCTTGTTCTGTGAACATCATTGCCCAAGCATCTTTAATTTTTTTAAGGAATTGTTTTTCTCGACCAGCGTACAGTGTTGTGTGCTTAACCGGTTGCTTGCCAGTCGCATGAAGTCCCAGCCTAACCCCACCACCGAGATGGTTATAAAATGACAGAAGCTCGTTTTGCAATTCGGCTGAGAGTTTGGATTTTTCAAAAAGGCGAGCGATATGCGCCGCTCCCTGCATGAGGGTGTCAGTCCGCTCGATGGAGATTGTTGAAAGGATTTCACTGACTTTATGATCAAGTTTATTCTCACGGAGAAAAGAAAAATACGCATGATCAGTAATAAGAAAGCCTGGTGGCACAGGAAATTTTGCTTGTGTGAGTTCTGCAAGTTGACGACTATACCTATCAAGCTCATGGGAGGATGTATCAATATCTGCAAACCAAATAACTGAAGGGGCGGTATTACTCATACTACTATTATAGTGGAGATGCGTCCGTTGACAACCTTGAAAATTATGAGTATAGTAAACGTAGATTATGCCTTTATCACAAGACGATCATACCAAATACAAAGCACTGTATCTGCAAACCGCGCGTGAGTATATAAAAGAATTACAGGATAATACAAGTGTCCTCATTGTAACCCCCGAGAATATCTCTGCACTTGAGTCAGTCCATCGAGCAGCTCATTCACTTGCCACACAAAGTACGATTATGGAATATAATCAAATAGGAGCGGTCTCCGCAGTTATGGAAAAGCTTTTTAAACAAAGCATGGTTGGAAAAACGCTGTTCACAAGAGAAATATTGCAGTCGCTTTTGGATACAGCTCAAACTATGTCTCAAGATTTGGAGGCCATTGATAAAGATAATAAAGAAAACGATCTTTCTCAAGACGCCACAAAATTACAAACGTTGGTATTAACATGAAAATTTTACTTGTTGAAGATGATAAATTTTTCCGTGAATTTTATTCAGCTAAACTTCGAGAACAAAACGCTGAAGTCGAAACCGCAACCAATGGTGAAGAGGGACTTGAAAAATTACAAACAAATATGCCTGATGTCATATTACTTGATATTATCATGCCCAAAATGGATGGTTTTGAGATGCTCACCCAAATGGGACAACTCCAATTAATTGATAAAATTCCGGTTCTTGTTTTTTCTACCCTAGGTCAAGAGAAAGATGTAGAAAGAGCCCGGCTTCTCGGTGCAAAAGGATATGTCAATAAAAGTTTTTTTGATTTTGACAAACTCTATGTGCGCATTCAAGCTTTGGCTTCACAATAAAAGGGTATTGTAATCTTTCTTCATTCTGTACGATAATTATAAAGAGTATAAAATATTCTGCCTTATGCTAATCACAGATGATCAATTAAAAGCGCTTCTTCTTTCAGTTAAAATTGTCGATCAAAAGAAACTCGACGAAATAACCATCTACGCGAAAAATTCAGCCCTTCCACTTTCTGATGCACTAATTGAGAAGGATATTTTGACAGATGAAAATTTAGGTATGTTAATTGCTGATTCAAAGAAGCTTCCTTTCGTCGTATTGGGGAAAATTTCTATTCCCGAAGAAGCATTTCGCATTATTCCAGAGCGATTAGCCCGTAAATACAATGCAATTCCTTTTGCACGGGATAAGAATGGTGTCAAGGTCGCGATGACAGATCCGACAAATGTCTTGATTCCTGAAATGATTTCGCGCAAGACAGGTCAAAAAGTCTACACATATTTAGCCACTGAGCGGGATATTTATAACAAACTTTTTCTGTACAAACGGGATTTGCAAAAGACCTTTGACTCGCTTGTTTCTGAGCAAGTGAGAACTGCGGGAAAAACATCCTCGATTGAAGCGCCGATTGCTAAAATTGTGCAACTCATTATCCAATATGCCTACCAAGATCGTGCTTCAGATATCCATATTGAACCGGAAGAAAATGACACACTGGTACGTTTTCGTGTCGATGGAATTTTACATGATGTGCTTTTTCTTCCCTCAAAACTTCATGAGCAAATAGCCACGCGTATCAAAGTCTTATCAAATCTAAGAACAGATGAGCACATGTCACCCCAAGATGGGAAGTTGCGTATCGCACTTGACGAAGAAAATTTGGATACTCGTGTCTCTATCCTTCCGATACTTTATGGAGAAAAGATTGTATTGCGTCTTTTAGCTTCTCATTTTAGACAATTCTCACTTGCGGATTTAGGTATGACAGAGAAAGATTTGGCAAAAGTTACAAATGCATTCAAAAAATCGTTTGGTATGATTCTTTCAACAGGTCCCACTGGATCCGGTAAATCGACATCGATTTATTCTGTTCTGAAGATCATTAATACACGTGAGAAAAATATCACTACGATTGAAGATCCTGTCGAGTATCGATTAAAAGGGATTAATCAGATCCAGACCAATGAAAAAACAGATTTAACCTTTGCTAGTGGATTGCGTTCAATTCTGCGTCAAGACCCAAACGTTATTCTCGTGGGAGAAATCAGGGACTCAGAAACCGCGGGTATCGCCGTAAACGCAGCGTTGACCGGCCATTTGGTTCTCTCAACCTTACACACCAACGATGCTGTGGGTGCTTTGCCACGTCTGACCGATATGAATGTTGAGCCTTTTCTTGTGGCATCGACAGTCAGTGTCATTATTGCTCAGCGTTTGATCCGACAGATTTGCGAGATGTGTAAAGGATCTATTGATGTGACAACCGCGCAATTACTACAGAATCTTCCTGAAGAAATAATCAAAAAACATTTTGGTGTCAAAAGAGACGTCAGAATCTATAAAGGAAAAGGTTGTGAAGTCTGCCATTATACCGGTTACTCAGGGCGTTTGGGTATTTTTGAAGTGTTAGAAGTGAACAATAATATTAAAAAACTTATCAATCAACATAGTGATGCAGATACAATTGTGAAACAAGCAGTAGCGGACGGTATGGATACCATGCTTGACGATGGCCTTAGTAAGGTGATCCGTGGGGTTACGACAATTGAAGAAGTCTTGCGAGTCACCAAGATAGAATCACTCTAATATGGCAAAACCAACCGCAAAAACACAAATAACCTACAATAATTCTTTATCTGCCAACGATAAAATCGCGTTGATCAGCAATTTCCATACGATGCTTTCATCGGGGATACCGATCCTTGAGACAGTTGAATCTCTCCTGGAAGATTCTAAAGGTGGTGTTCAGAAACTTTTGCAAGTACTCAAACAAGATCTTGGACAAGGACAACATATGTATATTACCTTTGCTAAATTCCCCAAAGTCTTTGATAAAGTTACGGTCAACATTATCAAATCTGCAGAAGAATCCGGAACGCTGGATACTGCTCTTGATGATCTGAGGTTAAGTATTCGCAAGGATATTGAATTTAACGACAAGATAAAATCGGCACTCATTTATCCTGCTTTTATCGTTGTCGTCTTTTTTCTGGTGATGCTTGTTATTCTGGTGGAAGTTGTGCCAAAGATAGCGATCGTTTTTACTCAGTTAAATGTCACTTTGCCGCTACCGACCAAAATTATGATATTTCTCTCAAACGCACTCTTTGCATATACAATTCCCATTATTATTGGCTTTGCTGTTATCATAACTGGTGTCGTCTATCTCTTCAAACAAAACAGGAGAATATTTATCAATGCGCTTACAGCACTTCCTGTCATCTCAACATTAACCCAGCAGATAGATTTAACGCGTTTTACGCGGAGTTTATATCTGCTTCTTACTGCCGGCTTACCAATTACCGTTGCTCTTGAACTTACGCAAGATGTTGTTATCAAAAAAGATATTGCCAATGCTATTAAGCATGCTAAAAACTATGTCTATAGCGGAAAGAAGTTATCAGAAGGTTTAAAAGACAGCAAAAAGATTATTCCACCAATTATGATCAAAATTATCGAAGCAGGCGAGAGAAGTGGTTCTCTCGATAAATCAATGCTGGATGTCTCTGAATATCTTGATTATCAAGTCTCCAACACGCTCAAAACAGTAACTGCTCTCATAGAACCACTGATGCTTGTGGGAGTTGGTGTCCTCGTGGGAGGTATGATGATGGCAATTATTGCTCCCATTTACCAAATGATAGGACAAGTCGGGGCAACCCACTAACGAAAGTCAGAAAAGGAAGGGAGAACTATGTTTAGAAATAAGGTTAATAAAAAATACAAAAACTTCCTACCTCCCACTTTCTACTTCCCACCTCCGAAGGGTTATACCCTTGTGGAACTTAGCTTGGTGGTAGGCATCTTTTTTATTCTTGTCGGATTGGGAACAGTAAATCTCTTCAAATTCCAACATAAATCGCAGTTGTCAGCAACGCTCAATAGTTACCTTGCGGATATGAAAGAGCAACAAATAAAAGCGATGGTAGGTGATACTGAAGGCACGGCTAGTGTGTCTGCCTACGGAGTCCATTTTGATACTGCTACGTACACGCTTTTTCGTAACACCTATGGAACTGGTAATTTTGTTATCTCTTTGCCAAGTACAATCCATATATCCTCAACCTTTCCAAGTCCCCAGATTATTTTTGCCACAGGGAGTGGTGAATTGACGAATTACGTAAGTAACTCAGCAACTATCACATTCAGTGATACGGCTGATAATAGTCAAAAAGTAATTACGCTTAATAAATATGGTGTCGTAACAAATGTGAATTGAAGGTTGAAGGAGGATGTCAGAAGTGAGAAATAAACTTACCAATACTCTCTATAATAAAATAAAAACAGGCCCGCTTCCTTCTTCCGAAAGTGGACAGATGCTTGTAGAACTTGTGATGGCAATCGGTATGGCGGCAATTATATTACCGGCTCTGCTGACAGGTTTGGTTGCTTCTCGTGAAGGAAGACCACAACAGCAACAAAGAGAACAAGCAACAGCCCTTCTGAAAGAAACCGTAAATGCGGTGCAAAATATAAGAGATTCGAATTGGACTTCCTTTGCGATTGATGGCACGTTCCATCCGATAATTTCAACTAATAAGTGGATCTTTGCTGCCAATGCTGGTACGGTCAATGGTTTCACCCAACAGGTTGTCATTAGCGATGTGTACCGTGATACTTCGGGTGCGATTACCCTATCAGGTGGAACACTTGATCCGTCAACGAAAAAAATAGTAGCAACAATTTCTTGGTCGCAACCTCAAGTAGCTAGCGTAAGCGCCACTCGCTATATGACTCGTACAACTAATCTGACGTATTCTGAAACCACGCAAATCCAGTTTAACGCAGGTACCAAAACTGGTGTTGTCGTGGCGGCAACTGTACCCTCAGTGACACCGGGAGATGGGGAAGTAGAATTAGGTTCAGGTGGCGGATTTGGCAATTGGTGCAGTCCTGGAAATTCAGTGGTTAAAACATTTGATTTGCCGGGAAGTGGTGTGACACAGTCTATTGCTGCAACTTCATCAGCGACGCAAGACGTTGCATATACTACAACCGGAGGCAATGCTTCAGGTGATGCGGTCGACGGTTTGACAATCACGCACGATAGCACTCCTATCGTGACCAATCCCAGTCTCAATAATGAAGCCAAAGCGTATGGTATTTATGTTGATAACTCAGCTTCTTATGTCTACTTTAATGAGAATAATCCTCCCAATCATACGGTGAGAATTGCCAATGCCAGCAATTTGTCAGACGTTGGTTATTTTGATGCCAGTGGTGTAAAAGCAAATAGTGTTTTTGTATCAGGCAATACGGGGTATACCACTGGAGGAAGTACTCTTTATAGTTTTGATGTTAGTTCCAAAACCGGTTCGCGGTCTCAACTAGGATCGGTAAGCCTGGGAGGAACGGGAAAGAGAGTTGTCGTAGTAGGTACCAATGCGTATGTTGCCACATCAAATACAACCGGACAATTACAAATTATCAATGTCGCAAATCCAAGCAGTATGACTGTCACTAAAACGATCAATGTAGGCAATGGACTGGGTGGTGTTGATGTCTATGTCAATAGTAGCCAGACATATGCATATTTAGTAACTAGTTATAGCGCGGGTCAGAAAGACTTTTATATTATTGATTTGAATAACACAAATAATATATGGGGTTATACAACTGTTAATGGTATGAATCCAAAAGGTATTACGATCGTCACAGGCAATAGGGCGATTTTGGTCGGCTCAGGTGGAGAAGAATATGAAGTGTTTGATATCACCTCGCCAAGTGCCGCAAGCCACTGTGGTGGGATGAGTCCTTCAGGTGTCACGAGTGTCAATGCTGTTGCTCCTATATTGCAAAGCAACGGGAATGCCTACTCATACATTATTACTGATAACGCATCAGCTGAATTCCAAATCATTCAGGGAGGCAACGGAGGACAATTTTCTTCATCAGGTAGTTTTGTCTCTGCCACATTTGATCCAACTTCTGTTGATGGGGGAACAAACAATAGATCTTTTAATCGTTTTATCGCTGATGTCAATCAGCCATCAATAACGACAATAAAAATGCAAGCAGCTGTCGCTGGAGTAGGCAGTAGCGGAACGTGCTCTGATGCGACATTTGCTTTTGCAGGACCTGACGGGACGACGAGTAGTTATTTCACTCCGAGTGGTTCTACAATCACAGGTCTCATTCCTCTTTTAACTTCAGGCAATTACCAAAATCCAGGAAGATGTTTTCGCTATAAAGTATATTTTAATTCTCCGGATACATCACAAACCCCTGTCTTCCAGGATATAAACCTCAATTATTCCCCATAAGAGCTGTGGGTTGAAAGTTTGGAAAAATGCGTTGATAATGGAAGTATGGTGCATTTTAAAAAATATTTCTCATCTTTCATTTCTCATTTTTCCACTCCGAGAGGTTTTACCCTCATCGAGCTTATAATTTATATAGGGATTTTATCAGTTCTTCTGGGTGTGATGAGTTCTGTATTTACTACAGTTGTTGATGTCCAGCTTGAATCAAATGCTACTGCAAGCGTGGACCAAGATGGAAGATATCTTTTGGGGAAGTTACTACATGACTTTCAAGCAAATACACCTGTTGTTATCAAACAACCAAAAGATCCAGGTACCCAAACGAATTACTTACAATTAAATTTAAATAACAGTCTTTCTGATACCATATACAGTGTTGATGGAAACGGCAACTTGCAATTAACTGAAAGTTCAGCTTCAGCTCAATTAAATAGTTACGACACCAATATTTCAAGTTTTAGTGCAACAAGAATTGGATTAAATGATAGTCATGATACAGTGAGAGTGAGTTTCACTATTAGAAGTAGAACAAAAGAGCGCTCAGGCTATGAAACAAAAACCTTTACATCAACATTTGCAGGACATAATTAATGGTAGTTTATACTTGTAATTTCACACTTTTAGAGATATGCTAAAAAAAGAGAAAAATAATATATTTATTCCACGAGGGCAGGCATTAATTACTTTGCTCTTTTTTACCATAATCGGCATTACTGCCACATCCGCAGCAGTGGTGATGATTTTGGTGAATTCGCTGAGTGGAACCAAACAGCAGCAAGGGGAAATAGCATATGAAATTGCACAGAGCGGCGCAGATGATGGATTAATCCGATTGCTGCGTGATCCAACCAATTACAGCGGTGAGACGTTAAATGTAGGAAGCGGCAGTGCAACTATTATCAAAAATGGAAGCGGCACAGCAAGTGATCCCTATATTATTATGTCAAAAGGACAATTAGGTGTTTTTACGAGGGAAATACAAGTATCTGCGACATATCAAAATAATTTGTTACAAGTAACATCAAGAAAGGAAGTTTACCAATAATGGCACTTAAAACAGGAGTTGTTTATTTACAAAAAGATAAATTGCAGTTGTATTCTCCTTTGCTGGGGAATGTTCTGGAATTGCGTTTTGGACCGGATTTCATACGAGACCTCGATATCATCAGTATCGAAGTTTTAGAAAATAAGATAAAGACGTTTGTTACCGCGGGCAGAATAGCTCCTTGTAATCTTATTTATGTTCTTGCAGACAATGCCTACTTCATCAAAGATTTTGCCCCACCGACTCAGACAAAACCATCCGCAGCTTCTGCAGAAGTTGCTAAACAAATAATCCAAAAACAAGCTGATGAATTTATCGAACACGTACCTTTTGACAATGTGGTTAGCAAAACTATTCCAATGAAAAATGGTATCCGAGTGTGCGCAACCAATAAAGATTTCTTTGAAACGATAGCAGTTTCTTTTGAACAACTTGGTTTTAGCGTCAGTAGTGTCTTGCCTGGATTAATTGTGCTCCCTGGGCTTAGTAATCGTCCGGTTATGGATAGTACCATGGTAAATGCAGTTCTGCAAAAAGTAAGTACTGTTAGAGAATATGATATGCTCAATCAACAAGTTTACCAACCAGTTGTAAAGCAAGAAACAGAAGAAGTAGATGAAGTCGAACAAGAACGATTACAGACAAAGAAGCCATCAAATAAAATACGACTCTTTGCCTTGGTTGGTGTTTTTGCGGTTCTTCTTATTTTGCTCGTTGTTGTTTATTTACAAAGCCAAGCTGCTCCTCCACCCAAAAAGCCAGCATCTGCACCTCAGGCAGCAGCTCCAGCGACGCAGGTGGCAAATCAACCTACCGTTACTGTCACGACAAATCCAACAACTTCGCTTGTAGCATCAACGAGTGCATTGCAAACAAATGGCTTAGCAGTGCAAATAGTAAATACTCAGAGTAATTCTTCTGCCGCGGAAACGTTGCGAGAAAAAATGAATCTGTATAAATTCAAAAGTGTCACGATGCAGTCCCAAAGTTCGATTGGTAGTAGTAGTACCGTTGTTTCATTCTCAAATACTGTCAGCCAAACAGTACGAAATACAGTACTTGATGAAGTTAAACAATTAAGAACCAATGTGACCGTTCAAGAAAAAGAGAATAGTATCGTTGATATTACGATTATACTAGGTCAATGAGGCTAATATGTTCGTGTTTATTTTCTTTTTTGCTCTCTTGACAACAGTTGAGTATTTTATTTAATATTAATACAGATTAAGAAAACTTAATCAAAAAAAGATATGACTGTCCGAAACATTATTAAAAACGAGAAAGGTTTTACACTCATCGAACTGCTTGTTGTTATCGGTATCCTCGCAATTCTTCTAGCTATCACACTT
>JBBSGT010000030.1:0-14771 GCA_038253825.1 Candidatus Levyibacteriota bacterium | reverse complement strand
GAAACTTCATCAGTGGACAGGGCAAGTTTTATCATGGCAGTGAGCAGCCACTTTAGCATATCTGCCACATTTTTTCATGCACAGCTGTATGAAAATTACTCTTCAATAAAATATGCCATTCTGTTTTTCGCTGGCTATACCAGAGGATTTGAAGAAGGCTCTCTTAGCCGCACCACAGGTGCACAAGCTATGGATGGATATCACGCCAATGGCACGCTGGGATTGGCTCCGATGGATAGGATCAACCAAACAACCTGAAACGCGTAGACGGCGAATCGAGATCGCATTCTCAAAGCTTAAAGCCGGAGAGCGAAGACCGTGTTGTTTCAACCGTACCGCATGTACGCAACCTTATGTATCCAACAACGGCGTACTCCTCGAATTGAATTAGTATAAGTATTCATTAAGTATTCATATAGTGCGAAAGCTAGTAATCTAGGCGGGCCACAAGTAGTAACTTCACTTTTGGTAACCATTTCAAAAGTTGAAGTACATCTTGCTCATATTGGGCTTCCCGGATCAAATAATGAAGTTGCAGCATCTGCTTCTCCTACCTTAACGCTAGGCAATCATAAAGGAAATCTTTTTCGACCTACCAACCAAGAAGTAAATAAATGGGAAACTTTAAATATAGGGACACCGCAGACACTTGATCTTGTAAAGCTTGCAAATTCTCATATATCTACTTTGTTAGGAAATACAAAGCTCGTTAATGGCAAATATACTGAAGTAAGACTTTATATAAGTTCAGCTTCTGCAACACTGCAAAGTGGCACCCAAGTAAACCTTGTGATTCCTGGACGTGGTAATACTGTAAGAGTAGTACACTCATTTGGTGTAGATTCAGGCAAAAAGACTTCCCTCACTATGGATTTTGATGCACAAAATTCAGTTATCCAAGCAGGTACTCAATACATCCTCAATAGTAGACTACTATAAAAATTATTTGCTTGTATCTGCTGCGCTTTGGGGAGACATTCTTTTTCCCTTTTCAGCTCTTAACTCTGCTTTGTCAATTTGCTGAGCGAGCTTGTTAACTTTTGTTCTCTTTTTAAGTTGTATTATTTCTGCTTTATCTTTACCCTGAATCTTTAGATGCTGGTGGATTTGCGCAATCATTTCAATGAGTACTGTGTTTTCTCGTTCGGCGATCATATTTATCTCCATATCTACTTTTGCCCGTTTATCAGCTTGAAGGGCTTGTTGATTTTGACTGATAAGAACAAACGCAGATAAGAAGATCGCTTCCAACGAGACCATCATGGTAAGTAAACTAAATGGGAAAGGATCAAAAGGTTTTAAATTAAAAAAACCCATATTCCAGATAATCCATATACCAAACCAACCGACATGAAGAAAAACATAAAGCATACTTCCACTAAAAGAAGTAATATGACTGGCAATCCTATCGCTGACATTCATGCCGATTCGATCACGTTTTTCAAGAGCAATAAGATCTTCAATATTTTGAAGTTGGAAATCTTTGTGTTTTGAAATTGTTATTTTACGTTTTGTCATCAATGGTTATTATACTCTTTTTAAATATGAACAAAATAGTTCTTGCGTCATTGTGTATAGTTAGTTGTCATAAAAGCTAATTTTATATCTAGCTCTGGAATTACAATCGTTCCATAAAGTTTGCCTGACTTGAGATAGTCAAACTGGTTTTTATAATTAGTGATTGGTTCGCTTGTTATTATACTTTGGTGTGGAGCAATGAAAATAGGAAACTTTAAATAATTCACATAATTTTTGCCATCAATTCTTACGAGTGCTTTTACATAACGATCGTTATATTTATTGACGACATAACAATCATTACGGTTTTTGATTGTTACAATATAAGACATGGGCTCGGAAGCTATTATTTTAGCTGGTGTAGTTATTGAATACTGCAAATCATGTTTCGTACAATAACTTATAGAAGTTGGGAAACGAGTGCCATCGAGTATCGCTATAGTATTGTCATCATAGGTAAGCATGTCAGCATAATTTTTTAGATGTAGTGGAGTAGTGAGCTGGTCTTTATGGATGAGAATATTTTGAACTCCGAGTGCTTTTAACGCTTCGAGATCTTTTTCATTATTAATATTAAACTTATGAAGATAATCTAATAAATCAGGTGGCAAATATCCGGTATTGCCGTTGATGATAGGTGCATGAAAGGACATTCCCCACAAAAGATAATTTGCAGCTGTTTTATTCTGATTGGGATCAAGCGCTGGGTAATTAAGCATAATTTTATTATCAAGAATAGCATGGACATGCGTATTGGCATTGTAATTAGCAATTTGCAAAAGGGCTGTATTTTTTTCACTGTACGTATTCACATTAAAATTTTCGATAATCAGTAAAGAAAGTATAATCCCAGCAAGAATAAAAGCATATATCTTTAACTTTTTTAAAAGAAAGAGCATGCCAAAAGCCGCGCAAAGTGAAAAAGGCACATAGAATAAAAATTCAAATCTCGCCGGCGCCCTGATACTTTGAAGGAGCGGTAGCGGTAGATAGGTATATAAATAATAATATGGAAGCTTTATTTGATCCCAGAATGGACCAAACATCATAGTGAAAGAAAACAGTGCTACCAAAAAAAGACCAAGAATACTATTTTTCTCTTTTATTTTTTGTCGCTTGTTAAAGAGAAAAATTAACCCGAAACAAGCAAGTATCACAGGTGCAATATCCAATGACAATGTATGACCATAATAAAAAGAACTACGACCCAAATATCTTACCCATGGACCATAGAGAAAATTGATAGGAAGGCTTGCTACAAAATCTAGGGGTTGTACTGAATAATAAATACTTTCATTTATCGTCCGGACTACATTTTCTTTTGTCGAAAACTGTAGATAAGGCAGCGTAAAATACATGAGTAATGGTAGAAAAATAAGACCACTAAGACAGTAGAGAAATAGTTTCTTAAAATAGATACTATCTCTATTAAAGACTCTTTCGAGAAATGTCGGAAGAAAAAATAACGGCAAACTGAGAATCGTAAAGATTGCAAAATAAATTGAGGACAAAGCGTTGAGTGTAAAGAACAGGAAAAAGAGGAAAACATTTTTCCATGAAGGTTTTGTCATTGCACGATAGGCAAAGTAAAATTCTAAAGGAAAGAAATATTTACTCAAAAGATTGATATGTCCCGGTTCAAAATGCGCAAAAGTAATCGGGTTAAATGTAAAGATAAATGCACCAATGATACTTGCATAGCTATTATGTGTCACTTTTTTTAGAACATAATAGCTTGTACAAAAGCAAAAAAGAAATGTACAGATCGTTATGCTATTCACCCAGAGTGGAATATTTTGGATCAGCCAATAAAAAGGAGCAAAGACAAAAGAGAGAAGAAATAAATTGTCTGAATAAGCAATTGTATAAGGCAATGGATAAAATTGTGGACCGTTAAAATATAATGTTTGGTTAAAGATTCTCCCGGTACTTAATGCGTGTTGGTCATACCAGAGAATCCATGCTTCAACAACATTATCACCACCATTGGGGAGATACGTTGTAAGATGGATCACCAGAGGCCAGGTAGTGATAAGCGTTAAGAAAAGGCTCAAAAGAGGAATGTATATTATTTCTTTTGTAAGAAGGGATTTAATATAGAGCTTCATTGCCAAGTTCAGTATACAGGTTGGGCATGAAAAACAAAACGATTATTTGCCCATTTTGAGAAATACATGCTATCATTAAATAGATGAGAAAGATTGGAAGAAAGTATTATAAAAAGATCATTCATATTGAAGAGAAACCACCAAAAGCAACTTCTGAAAGGATAAAAGAAGTGCTTGACGATGTCTTTCCCAAGCAGATATTTTCAAAATCATTCTCCATTTTCTTATGCGCTTGCTTCGCAGTACTTTTTTTGGTGGGAGGTTTTTTTATTTTTATAAAAACCCATGAGGATTTTGCTGCCAATTTTGCAGATAATACATTACGTCCATTAATTGGTGAACAGGGGACAATCCAGATTGAAGCTTTCTTTTTTGCAATACAAGATAATGTCAATCAAGTCAAATATAAAACGTTTCACCAAACAGCTCAAAATACTGTTGCCTATGCGCAAAGTAAGACTATTAGCGCAAGTATAGGAGCAGCAGTAAGTCCCAAATTTCCTCTCGATCCAATTAAACCACTAATTGGGGATAATAGTATTCCAGGGGAAGGGGTTTGGACACCCATAGTTGTTGCGAGTGATAGTCCTCTGATTGCCAAGACAACATATCGTCCTGACAGCGACAGGCCGTATGCTGTTGCCACTCTGGCAAAATTGAATATGAGTCTTTCCCGACTAAATATTGTTGCTGGGTTACAACAACCTGGGGGAATATATAAACCAGGTCCTGGGAAAATACCAGTTGATATTCAGGCGAGTAACACGTTACTAGCAGCATTCAATGGTGGATTTCAACAAAAAGATGGGTATTATGGCATGATTGTAGGCAATACCACCTATCTTCCGCTTGAGCAAAATATGGCAACGCTCGTCATGTATCAAAATGAAACTCCAAAGATTGTTCGTTATACGGGTCAGAATTTGGGAAATAATGTTATTGCAATAAGACAAAACGGACCGATGCTCATTGAGAACGGACAAATCGTTACTTCTTCAAATGTCTGGAATATGCAGACCTGGGGGTTGACGACAACAAATAGTATGTATACCTGGAGATCCGGTGTCGGTGTCGATAAAGATGGAAATCTTATTTATGTAAGTGGTCCATCATTGGTTCCTGAGACTCTAGCAAACTCATTGCAAGCTGCAGGAGCAGTCAATGCTATGCAGTTGGATATCAATACTACCTGGGTAAGATTTTCTATTTTTAATCCTTTAGGCAACGGACAATATAATCCCTTGACCCTCAATCCTTCTATGGTAAACGGCGGCTATCAATATCTCCATGGATACCAAAAAGATTTCTTCTACGTCTACAGAAAGTAATTAATTAGAGTAGTTATATCTTTTGTTATAATGACATTATGGAAAAGGAAGAGAAAGAAGCAGCGTGGGGATATAATGAAGATGGTGAGCCTCGTTGGCCGGCAGCAATTTCGACACTCTTTGCGGTAATACTTTATGTCTCATTGCCGGATGCATTTATTACAGGACCGGTTTGGATTTTGCCGGCACTTGTTGTTATTTTTTTGTTTCCGCTGTTGATTGATTCATGGACACGAAATGCCAATGAAAAACCCTGGCATCGAATTTTTGCTATTATTCTCATTGCTATTCTTAATATTTATAACATTATTTCGCTTGGTATTCTTCTTTTTATATTGACACATCCGCATAATTCTTATCAGATCCATGGAGAACAATTACTCATTGTAGCGGCCCAAATATGGCTAACAAATGTTATTGTCTTTGGCTTATGGTACTGGGAATTAGATCGCGGGGGGCCCGCACAGCGTGCAAAAAAGCATCATCGATACCCTGATTTTCTTTTTCCTCAGATGACGACACCTGAAACGACACGCAAACATTGGGGACCAAAATTTCTAGACTATTTATATGTCTCATTTACTAATGCAACGGCCTTTAGTCCCACTGATACATTACCGCTGACGAATTGGGCAAAGGTACTCATGATGATCCAATCAATCATTTCTCTGATAACTGTTGCGCTAGTTGCGGCTCGCGCTGTTAATATTTTATCTTGATTAAAGTTGGTAGCCACCCGAAGGTGCTTGTGAAGATTCTCCCATGGAGGCATAAATCTGATTCGTTTCGGTCTCAGGTAGTTGATCATTGAAGGTATGTTCTTTATCATCTTCTCCGTAACTTTGCATATGTGCTTCAATTCCCGCGTACAGTGCCTCTGCAGCTTGCTCTTTATTGTCATTAAAGGTGTAAAAAAGTCTATTACAATATGGACATGAGAATGTATAATACATATATTCTTAAGTTTAGTATAATACTAAAAATAAATGCAAGAGGTCAATAAGGAGGTGAAAATATGACAGACAAAAAAAAAGAAGAAACATTTAAAGTCAGCGGCGAAAATCTCATTAAAAAAGTGAAAGAATTGATTAAAGAAGGTAATGTTCGACGAATAACGATTAAAGACAAGACAGGAAAGGATTTAATTATTATTCCGTTGTCACTCGGTGTTGTCGGTGTCGTTTTGGCACCAACATTAGCTGCAGTAGGAGCAATTGCTGCCTTAATAACTGAATGTACAATTACTGTTGAGCGGGCTTAACTAGGGAGGATATTTTGGGAAAAGATATAAAGAAAATACTGACGACTTTAAAAATTATTAAGAGAGCAAAATTTTCTCCTTACTTGTTCATTCATATACTGACTTATTGTTTGATTTTACCACTCTACCCACGAGTAATCCGATGATAAAGCCTGCGATGTGGGCGAAAAATGCTACTCCACCTTGTGCACTTGCCATTTGATGAAGAGATGTCGCTCCTGAAAATATTTGCAAAATGAACCAATAACCCAACATTAATGGCGCACTGACATCAATAATAGTGACAAAAATGAAAATGAAAATTAAGGTTTTAATTTTAGAATAAGGAAAAAGCATATAATAACATCCTAAAATTCCCGCAACAGCACCAGATGCACCAATGAGCGGTATGTTTGATCCGGGCATGATCAGATATTGTAATAGGTTGCCTGCAATACCGGCAACAAGAAAGAGAAGAATAAAACCAGGAGGTGAGAGTTCACCTTCGACATTGTCTCCAAATATATAGAGAAACCACATATTTGACAAGATATGCAGAAACCCGTCATGTAAAAATATCGCCGTTATAAAGGGAAGAAGCGTATGATAATCAGCAAAATTTACCTGAGAAGGGATTAGCGCATAGTGCATAATAAAATCATTAGGACTTGGCGCAGTTATCTCCTTAATAAAGACAAATATATTTGCAATAATCAAAAGAAAGGTGAAAAAGGGAAAACGGCGAGCACGTGCACTATCTGATAGAGGAAACATATTTGCACAGTATAGAGCTTAAGTGTAAAAATTGTATAAGAATTGCTGAGATCAACTCCGTTTTGCTCCTCGTTATGACGTTTAGTTTTTATTCAGTTTATAATAATAATTACTTCATGCTCACAACCTTTTGGCTCATTTCCATCCTATGCTTCTCTTCCCAATGTTTCGTGTTCATGATGAAGAATATCTCTTTTTCGTAAAATTTTCAAGCACAACTATATCAAGTTTCTTACATAGAAATAAAAGTCTATATGTGATAAATTAATATAAGATGCATAAAGACGTAGTCATTATAGGTGCTGGCATGGCAGGATGTTTTATGGCAATTTGCCTTGCAAAGAGAGGTTATAAAGTGCATATCTATGAGCACCGCCCCGATGTCCGCAAAGAATCATATGATTCCGGCCGCTCTTTTAACGTAACCCTTTATTATCGTGGTATTCTTGCTATGAGACAAATTGGTATTTGGGAAGAAGTTAAAAAACATGCAATCATTGCGCAAGGAAATGTTGCTCATTATGGCGAACATAAAATTGTGTATGATCCATTTGACGCAGAAGGAGATGAGATTCTTTATACCGTTCACCGTAATCAATTAAATGGTGCGTTACTCAATGTTGTCGATACATTTTCTTCAATTTCAGTTACATTTAATACAAAATGCGTAGGCATAGATAGCAAGACAAAAACGGTTACCCTTCAAAAAATTGGCTCTACTAGCACAAAAAAAATGCATGCAGATCTTGTTATCGGTGCGGATGGAATTCATTCTACGGTTCGATCAGAAATTATGCCTGATAAAAAAGATACAGCTGTGAAAGAATATGAAGATTGGGGATATAAGGAAGTACATATTTCCCCTGAATTGACGACGCAAATGCAGCTTCGTACGAGAGCGACACATACATGGCCGAGACAAAATACTCTCCTTATAGCTTTCCCAAACCCAGATGATTCGTTCACACTAATGTTTAATTTACCCCTGGAAGGAAAAGGAAGTTTTGCAACATTAGCAGCACAAGAGCAGATAGAGACATATATTTTGGAAGAATTTCCTGATCTCAAACCCTTATTGCCAAATATTATTTCTTCCTTATTGCACAAACCAACTGGCAAATTTATCACATTACGCGCAGATACTTGGCATGATGAAGATTTTGCAGTAGTTATTGGTGATGCTGCACACGCTGTCATTCCCTTCTATGGACAAGGTGTCTGTGCTGCATTTGAGGATTGTCTGATTTTTTCTGAACTCGTTGAAATTTATGATGGCAATTGGAAAATTATTCTTCCGGAGTTTCAAAAAAAGAGAAAAATAAATACTGATTTATTGGCACAGTTATCAAAAGATAATTTTATTGAGCTAAGAGATAAAAGCCGCTCACCGTATTATATTTTAAAGGACAAAGCGAATACACTGCTGCATCGAATATTCCCCCATAAATGGCTTCCTCCACTGTATGTTTTAATTGCTCATGGAAGCTTAGAATATCAAGATGCATTACAACTGTACGCCAAACAAGAAAGATTAGAAAAAAGAATTGGGTTAAACGCTGCGTTGTATATTTTGTCAATTCCGTTTCTTCTTATAGATATGTTGAAAGGTCAGTAGGGGATTATTTGAAATTAGAAAAAGCGGGGAACACGTTTTTTATAAGATATATATTCTTTTCCAAATATTTTCTCCAAATTTATTTCTTCACGCACTGCAGATTTATAAAAATAAACTGCGAGAGGAATTCGCAGAATAATCAGCCAACTTTGAATCGCTGCAGCGTATCCAAAATAAAGAAGAGTAAATGCTACATAGATAGGGTTTCGTGAGAATGAGAATGGACCAGTCGTCACAAGTTTACTCTGTTTGGTTTTATTATGAACTCCAGGAACTCCCCATGATTTATTCATCACAGATCGTGACAAAAAAGCGAGTACAAAACCAACAATATACATCAACACTCCAGCGATAACGAGTATTCCATTAAACTGAGTTTTCGGAAGCGGGGTAAAAATTGCAGCAAGAATTTGCAAAATAACGATTATTGCCTCTACACCATTTGTTTTAAACATCTGGAAGTTAAATCGTTCTTTTGAGAAATGGAGCTCAGTCCATATCCAAACAGCTTTAATCAAAATAAGTCCCATTGTTAAGATAATTAATAGTGTCATAGTTATTTCAAAAGTCCTTTGTTGAGTAAAAATTTAAAGATCATATTGCGGTCTTCACTATTATTTATTTTAAATACCCATCGATACAATCTTCTATCATTATATCGCTGATCCCACTGTGCTATAGATCCAGAAATACGTTTGGCAACTTTTGGTTTTTTACTTTTTTCCAAACTGTATACAATAGCTTCTTGGATCTTAGGATACTTATTGAGTTTGATCAGTAAAGCAAGTGCCATTTCCCCTTGGATATTATACTTGAGTCTGTAATCATAGTACATCTTTTTAACAAGTTCAGGGTCAAGAACATTATCAAATGTCGCAGCTTTCTTTAAGGCATCTGCGCCTGTCAGATAGATCATAGTAATAAGACATTTATAACAATGCGAACAATTATATTTACCCTTAATATTTTGCGCACAAACACGAAGATACTTTAATGCAAGCGATGATTTACTAATAACTTCTGTAATCTTTTCAATTCGATCATGTTCACCACCATCACTTTGGATAGTTAATGTCTCCGTTGACCATAATTTGTCTAAATGCGGATGCGTTCCATAGGGGAAAAGTTGGTCATCTTTGACAGCACCTGCGATATATACCTGCTTTAATCCTTGTCTGAGTAATAACGCTACAGCTCCTAGTGCTCCACCATGAGAAAAATCCCACACAAGTCGTTGTTCGACTATTTCACCGATATTAGTTTCTAAGATAACTGCTTTCACTTTTTCTTTTTTGGCTACTTCTTCAACTGTTGCTTTTACTTGAGCAAAGAAACTTTTGTTTGAAAGAGGAATATCAAATCCATGGACGAGAATAAGATGTGTGATTTTTTCTTTTCCACTTTGATGTTTTAGATATGTATAAAATGAATCAACACCTGCAGTAAAAAAACACCCAACACCATCAGGCTTATAAGTATCTTTTATAATTGTTTCTGCGTGGATTTTTATAGGTTTGAGATCAATGTTCCATCCTGATACGAGATTCATAATTTTCTCAGTATTTTTTAATAATTTTTCGGAGATACTACCCTCAATGGTAATAGATTCGCCCGTTTTCATACACGGAAGAAGAACAGCAGCCAAAAATGGGCTCATATCTATTGCCAAAAGAGCACGATCTGCTTTTTCAAATTTGAAATATGCATTCTGTGTCTTTTTTCCTTGAAAGGTAATATCTGCCGCTATACTGAGATGTGCAGTAACTTCTGTAAGTGAGAAATTGTTAATAATCATTAGAACCTATAGTAACATATATTTGCCGTGGAGTCAATAAGCCGATACCTTGACAAGAAAAGCTACTTAAATTATAATTTGATCACCTAATAGTTAGATACTCAAACTAATATGGATCAAGCAGTTACGACAAAATTTATCGAGACAATGTTCAAAAGTACACGATTGTTACGTGGCTATATGGAATATTCCACAGATGTCGCACAGTTGAGTATCTTACAAATACAAACCCTTAGCTTTCTGAAGCATCATAAGAATGCTCAAATGGGTGAGATTGCAGAATACTTCCATATAGAATTGTCTTCTGCTACAAGTTTACTCAATAAATTAGTTGCGTTACAATTAGTGATAAGGCAACCTGATCCAAAAGACAGAAGACTTGTTCGGATATCTTTAATCAAAAAGGGGACGGAGCTATTGCAAAAGGTACTGGACGCAAAATGCTCTCATTTTGGTAAAATGTTATCTTATTTATCAGATACAGAAAAGAACGAGTTATTACGATTACTTGAAAAATTAAACAAAAGAATGGAACAAAATAATGAAAATTAGAAATTTGGTCGCAAACCTTATTATTCTTATCTTAATAGTTGAGGCAGGTATTTTCTCCTGGTACCAGTTACATTCATCTGTAGATGCGCAAACGCCTGTTACCCAAACAGCTTCAGTGAAAAATATGAGTTCACAAATTACAGCTGATGGAACCGTTACTGCGCAAAATCAAGCAACACTTCATTTCCAAACCGGGGGAAAGTTAACTGAGCTTCCTGTGAAAGAAGGCGATAAAGTCTACCAAGGGCAGACAATCGCACAATTAGATAACTATCAAACACAAAGATTACTAACCCAAGCCTTAAATACTTACAAATTGGCCCGTGATGCGAACCAACAAAGCCAAGCGGATCAGCAGTCTCATGTTACACAAGATACACAAGCATCCAAATTGAAAGGTATCGGTGCTGAAGTTGGTGCAGGAAGCTATGGAACAGTTAACGGTCAGACTTCGTATATTGATGATACGGTAAAAAGAATTGCTGATGAAAATCAGGCAACACTTGATAATTCAGTCGCAGCAATCGAAATTGCAAATTATTCACTGCAACTTTCAACGCTTACTTCTCCATTAAATGGTATAGTGACCCACGAAGACGTCACTGTTCCTTTCGTCAACGTTTCTCCAACAACCTCATTTACTGTTGCAGACCCAACATCACTTGTTTTTCGAGCAAAGGTGCCTGATTACCAGATTGATTATGTTACAGAAGGGGCACAAGCAACAATTTATCTCGATGGGAATAAGACACCAATCCAAGGGACAGTTGCAAAGATATATCCAAGTAAAGTGAGCATGAGTGGTAGTAATAATTCTAGTGGTGATGGTAGTGGGAATTCTAGTAATGATGGAGAAGCGTATCAAGTAGATATCCAGACTTCAAATACCAGTGCATTAGGCAAAATGGACCAAACAGGCAATGTCTTTATTACGAGTAACGCGAAGCAGGATACTATGCTTGTTCCAGGCTGGACAGTTATCGGTGGTAAATATATTTGGGTAAGTGAAAATAAGAAGCCTGTCTTAAAATCTATCAAAACAGGCAAAACGCATGGATCAGATGTCGAAATCCTTAGTGGACTGAGTAGTCAAGATCGAATTATCACTGATCCAAAATCAATTCCGCAGAAGGAGTATCCCATCTTATGAAAAAAGCCGCTGCAGCACTACGAAATCGTCACTTTCTCAGGCAAGTAGGTATAGTCTTGGGAATTGTTTTGCTCTTTGCAGGGGCTTTTTATTATGAAAAAATCACTCAGCGTATTTTTATCGACGATTCATTAATTCAAGCGCCGGTTATTACACTTTCACCAACTTCCAGCGGAAAAGTTGAAGAAATGGATGTAACTGAAGGACAACAGGTAAAAAAGGGAGATACATTGGCACAGGTAGGCTCTGAAACATTACGGGCAGCAAGTGATGGATTGATTATCAATGCAAGTAATATGACCGGATCTTCTGTAGGACCGACCACCCAGTTAATTCAAATGATCGACCCTGTTGATCTACGAGTGGCTGGAACTATGGATGAAAATAAAGGCTTAAATCAAATTCATGCGGGTCAAGTGGCGTCGTTTACAGTAGATGCATTCCCTGGGAAGATATATTGGGGATATGTTGATGAGATTGCCCCCACAGCGAAAACGTCACAACTCTCATTCTCTATCTCAAGTGAGCGTCCGACACAACAGTTTATTGTCTATGTACGATTTAATTCTGCCAAATATCCTGAGATAAAAAATGGTATGTCCGCGAAGTTAACCGTCTTTACGAAAACAAACTAAATTCGATTGCCATACTTTTGGCTTTCTACAGCTATGGCAAAGCAACAACAAAAACCAGCGACACCAACACCTGCACCGTCTGAAATATCCCCACAAAAAAAGAAAGGATTTACTGGAATTCAGTGGGCTATCCTCTGGACGCTTATGATTTCTTCATTTTTGGGGCGCCTAGATGGATCTATCGTCAATTTGGCTCTTCCTAAAATTATTCAAGACTTTGGTATTAGTGTTACCCAAGCAAGTTATATAGCAACAGCATATATTATTGCCAATGCCGTATTCGTTCCCGTTTTTGGTAAACTTGGTGACTTGATCGGGCGAAAACCTTTATATTTATTTGGAATTGTAGGGTTTGTTATTTCCTCGATCCTCGCTGGTTTATCTTTTAATCTTTCATCACTTCTTGTCTTTCGTGTTTTACAGGCGATTACTGTCTCTATTGATTATCCGATTGCACTATCAATTATTGCCTTTGAATTTACTGATCCTAAGCAACGAGTGCAAGCTCAAGGCATTTGGTCGAGTATTTTTGCAGCATCAATTGTATTTGGACCGCTGATTGGTGGACCATTGACAGATATTTTCGGTTGGCGATCAGTATTTTATATCAATGTTCCAATTGGTATAGTTGGGACACTCATGGCTATACGCTACATTCGTGAACCTGTTGCAAATATTAAAGGTATTAAACATTTTGATATTCTTGGATCAATATTACTTGCAATTAGTCTAGGTGTCGGCGTTTTAGTTCTTGATCAAGGGCAAATCTGGGGATGGGGAGATTTTAAAAGTATTATTAGTTACCTTGTCTCCCTTGGTGCTATGGTCATGTTTATTCTTGTTGAACAGAAAGAAAAGGAACCGGTTGTGAATTTAGAGTTTTTCAAAATACTGCCATTCACGGTCTCCAATCTCGCTTCATTTATTTCTTTCATGGGACTATTCGGTGGCCTCTTCCTTATTCCCATCTTTGCACAAAATATTTTGGGTTATTCGACGACAACTGCAGGATTTCTTTTTATTCCCATGGCGGTAGCAATTATGGTAGGTTCGCAAGTTGGTGTGCGATTGTATGGCAGATTTCCTATGCGATATTTTGTCTCAATCGGCATGTTTTGGGCAGCACTTTTCTTTTATTCATTCTCAGCAATTGATATTAATTGGGGATTCTTTGATATTGCCTGGCGGCTTGGCTTCTTTGCATTTGGTATTGGCATTGGATTCGGACCGTTAACACAAGCTGCAACAGGAAGTGTGCCGCTTAAAGAAATTGGTGTTGCATCTTCAATTCTTGCACTCTCTCGTAACCTCGCAGGTGCGTTTGGTGCTGCCATTTTTGCCACAATTCTTTCCAATAGCACTACCTCTCATTTGGTAACAATTCAACAAAATACGATCATTAACAATGTTTCACCGCAAATGATGCATATATTGCCTGGGTTAATGATTACGAAAGCAACAGTCATGGGGTATGCGAGTGTCTTTAAATGGGCTTCACTCTTTATTGTCGGCGGAGGAATTGCCACACTTTTCTTGAAGGAACCAAAACAGCAAACTAGTAATATTTCAGCTGCCGTGGAAGCATGAAAATGTCATCCTCGACATTGGATTTCGTTTCTCTAGAGCTCCAAGGTTTTCCGCCTCCGCCGTGTTGGATGACACTCTATACAGTTTATTTATATTTTGCATAAACACCGTATCTATTGCGTGTGAAATAGGTAAGTTATCTGAACTAAAATTTGTCCTTAATAATTGTTGAGAAATAGTGTATAATACAGTCATGGCAAAACGAGATACCGGTGTCGGAAGTAAAAACAAAAATAAAAAATCTCCACACAAAACCCAAAAAAGATTAACGATAAAATACGCAAGACTTTCAGCACTTGCGCAGAAGCGCGGCAAATAATTTTCTACTCTAAGTAGACGATCTGAAATAACCTCCATTAACTAATCACTGTGTTGCTAGGAGTAACAGTGTAATTCCACTCAGGATGAAAATTATCTCCTTGTATGTTAATCTGTTTCAAATCTTGATCTGAAATGTTTTTTCCTTTTC
>JBBSGT010000029.1:0-15279 GCA_038253825.1 Candidatus Levyibacteriota bacterium | reverse complement strand
GTAAAAACAAAAGCATTATCTGGCTATGGATTAGGCTTATACATTGCCTCACAGATAATCAAACAGTATGGAGGACAAATAAAGGTTGAGAGTGTTGAAGGAAAAGGCTCAACATTCTCGTTTTCATTGCCACTGGCTAAGTAAAAGTAATACCTGAATTGGTGGTATATCTGATAAAGTAAAAAACCATGCGAGGACAGCGTTGTCCACTGAACTTTATTTTTAGACATAGCTTGGAATATAAAACCTCTCATTTAATTGTTGAGAATAAGTTCTAACGTCCGATGTGCTGCGGAGCTTAAAAGAACACGAGTTTTTGAGTGTAATAGTTTCTAATAACGTCTATCCCTAGGAGCAAAAAAACTAGCCTCAGAACAAATTTGGTTTTAGCCTCAATTCTCACAATATATCAATAGGAAACGAACTGATGATATAATTACTGCATAATGTTACCTACACGTGCTGTAGCTGTTATTATACACAATAATACAGTTCTCTTAATGGAAAGAATGAGTACCGGAAAAGAGTATTTTACTTTTCCAGGTGGTGGGGTTGAAGATGATGAAACAGTAGAACAAGCAGTTATAAGAGAGGTCAAAGAAGAAACGTCATTGGAAGTAAAAATTGAGAAATTAATTTATAAACACTTTTATAACGATAATTTTAAGGGAAGAAGTAACCAATATTTTTATTTGTGCTCATATATTTCAGGTGTGCCCATGCTTGGAGAGGCAAATGAGAAAGAAGAAATGAAGCTAGGTAAAGAATTTTATAAACCACAATGGATGCCGGTTTCTCAACTTTCATCTCTTTTACTTTATCCTTTAGAAATTAAAGACTGGCTAATTGAGGATATAAACAACAACTTTGTAAATCCCCCGCGAGAAGCAACACTTAATGTAAAAGAATTGAGAGAGACTTTATGATTAAAGTAATTCTATTTGATGCAGATGGAGTACTAATAAACGGTGAGCTATTTAGTGAACAGTTGCAGAGAGAATATAATATATCAACTAAAAAGACGATATCCTTCTTTGAAGGACCATTTCAAGCGTGTCTCACAGGCAATGCAGACTTAAAGGAAATATTAGCTCCATATCTTAAAGAATGGGGATGGAAAAAGTCTGTAGATGATTTGTTAACATATTGGTTTGAAGCAGAGCATACCATTGATGAAGCTCTAGTTTCATATATTCAGCAATTACGGCTTAAAGGAATTAAGTGTTATGTGGCAACTAATCAAGAAAAATATAGAGTTGCATATATGTTGAAAAATATGGGCTTCAATGATTCCTTTGATAAAGTATATGCCTCTGCTCATTTAGGTTATTAAAAACCCAATATAAAATTCTATGAAAAGGTATTTGAAGATATTGATAATGTTCAGAAAGATGAAGTTCTTTTTTGGGATGATTCTCCAAATAAAGTTGCAGGCGCTAAGAAGTTTGGAATTCATGCAGAAGTATATACTTCCTTTGAAGATTTTAAGCAAAAACTGAAAAACTATTTGGACTAGATAAATATTCTCTTACCCACTTTTCAGTTCTTGTAGTGTCCCATCGGCGGAGCCAACTTTGACGAGATGCGTAAAACGCGATTTTGTCAAACGGTTTTATCGCTTCATAGCGTACTAAACTACCCTCTAACTCCAAGTTCTGATGTGTCAGTTTCAAAAGTTGCTTTTTTCGTGCGGTTCAGAACTTTCAAATAATTCTAAGGCACGATTAGCAAGTTGTAACAAGTAATCAACCGTGACATAGTGTCCTCATCTGCACATTGTAACTTTTCCATCTTAAGCGTAAGTTCATTCTGCTTAGTTCTATATTCTTCACACTTTTTTATATAGTAACTCTCAGTAATACTGCCGTCTAGTTTCTCATCTTTTTCACATATATCTTCTCAATGCGTTCTTCATATTTCTTATATTCTGCTTGGTAATTTTTAAGCAATGTACTGTGGTATTTGGATTTATCTTTGTGTGATTGCCTTAATGTGTGAGTTGTGTCTTCTAACACGTCATGTGGCATTGGTAAGCTCTTAAAAAAGGCTGCAAATTGCTTAGTAAGTTCTTCTTCCCGTATCCATTTCGCATTTTGTTTGCCATTGTACTGCGTGCACTGATAGTAAACATATTTACCTTTTTTCTTTTCAGGAGTTACATTATAGCCACATTTAGAGCAACGGATAAGACCTCTGTAAATATATGGAAGCCCAGCAAACTTGAAATGCCTTTTGTTATATCCAGCTTTAATTTGCTGTAGGTTGTAATGTTTGTTTGTCTGGTTGTTGTTCAGAAGCAGTACTTACCATAGACTGATAGTTCCATATTGTAGAGGTAAAGTCAACAAGCTTGTCGGTAGTATGTCAATACATTTTGTGCATCGAAAGGGAATGAGAATCGGTCTTCAATGGTTTTTCTGCTTTTTTGTTGCCCTCAAAAACTCCTGCATAGGTTCTCTATACATATGCACAAAATGTAATATACCCTCTACATGTTAAATACTATCTTAACTTGACATATTTATATAAAAGGTCTAACATGTTAAGTGTTAACATGTTTTTAACGTGTATTTAACTTGTTAGCCATAATATGGACATTTATAACATTGAAAAGCCTAACTTATCAGACATAGATAGTAGCGGCATATTTAAACAGTTTACAGATAATACTTCTAAATTTATAGAAGCTATAGAAAAAGTAAATGAACCAATTTATCTCTATTGGGATAAAATTAAGTATAAAAATCCGGTACAGACATGCAAGCCCGAAGAGTTTTGGTATTTGGCAAAACAGATTCGTGCTGCTACAGCGCGTAAAACTATAATCAAAGCTAATAAAGAAACGTATTTTAAATGGATACGTCTTAATTATACTGATGAGTTTTTACATAAAATTGATATACAATTGGGTGGACAAATATTTACCCATTATAGCAATTTAATAACACCTAACAGTAAGCAAAGATTACTAACAAAAAGTATAATGGAAGAGGCTATAGCTTCTAGTCAACTTGAAGGAGCAAGCACAACAACTCCTATTGCAAAAAAAATGCTTCTCGAGAATAGACCTCCGAGGGATAGATCAGAACAAATGATAGTTAATAACTATAAAACAATGCGAGCTTTAGATGAGGAGTATAAAAATAAAAAACTATCAGAGGAAATGCTTTTTGAAATACATAAACTGATTACAAAAGACACTTTAACCCCAGATAAACAAGGAAGGTATAGAACAAATGAGGACGGCATTGTGGTGTCTGATGAAATAAAATATATATACTACGTTCCTCCTAAGGAGGATTTTGTTAAAGAACAAATAAAAGAATTTATAAAATTTGCTAATGATGAAAATGAGGATACTTTTGTGCATCCAATCATAAAAGCAATTTTTCTCCATTTTTGGATTGGATATTTACATCCCTTTTATGATGGTAATGGTAGGCTTGCTAGAACAATTTTTTACTGGTATTTACTTAAAAAAAGATATTGGGCTATTGCATATATACCAATTTCGTTAGTAATAAAGGAATCTTCAACTCAATACGGGATGGCATATGTTTATAGCGAACAAGATGATTTTGATTTAACCTATTTCTACGATTATCACATGAGAAAAATTATGTTGGCGTTGGAAGACTTTAATATATATGTAGAGAAAAAAATTGGAGAAAATAACCAGGATGAAAAAATCTTATTTTCTAATATTATTTTGAATGAGCGACAAAAAGAAGTACTTCATTACCTTATGGTAAGAGATGGTGCAGCATACACTACACCTTCTATACACCAAAATTTATATAATATCAGTAGAACTACAGCAATTGCAGATTTAAAGGATCTAGAGAAGAAAGAATTAATAAAAGGTAAAAAAGATGGGATTTATGTTAAATACTACGCTACTGATAAACTTACACACCAAAATTAATCACAGAAAGATAGGTTCGTTATTATATATGTTTTTAAAAAAAGCGTTCGAAGTGTGCTTATGTAGGGAGCCCATTCTACCAAATTCCCAAACCTATGTTATAATTTCTTTGCTGTGAATAAAGGCTATAAAGGGATTATTTTAGTTGGGCCTCCTGGGAGTGGGAAAACTACAGTTGCTCGAGAATTACTTAAATCTTTTCCCAAGGGTGTCTATTATGAAGCCTCGCAGATAGTTATAAAACCAGCATTAGGATTATCCACATTGCCTGCAAATAAAGAATTATTTATTAAAGAGTGCCTAGGGGCAAGTGAATTGTCACATCAGATAAGGATTAATAGAGATAACGGTCGTGATATGTTTAAATCTCTTGCTAAAAAATATGGAGAAGATATCATTGCTCAGACAGTAATTGCGTTTCATAAAGAAAACATAGAACATAAGTTACTTATACTTGGAGGTTTGAGAGGTAAAGCAAATGCTGCCTATTTTAGAGCGCATGGTTATCTGACTATTTTTCTCAATGTTCCCAAAGAGGTGGTAATAAAAAGATTAATGGAAGGCAGATCTCTTTCACAAGCGGATGCCATAAGTGATTATGAAGAAGAAGAACGTCTCTATAAAACAGGAAGTATTAAGAAAGTTGTAGAATTAAACATCTCAGGTGAAAAATCTCCTTCTGAGATTACAAATGAAATGCTCCAATCGTGTTCTGCAAATCTTTCTCCAAACGATTAATACATGCTTGTCAGGATTTCGTCAAGATGAGTTTACCCTTCAGAGTTAAAATAACAGGTTATGTCAAGCCTAGAAGTACGGCAGCGCACACTCGTTTTGCCGTCTGAAAGAACTGCTGCACCTATTGCGGAAGGTAAAACTCGCCTCCAACAACTTTATCCGACCCATAAAGTAAAGAAGCCGCATGCGTCGAGTTTTGCTTTACCGTTGCTCGTTGAGAGTATTGGAACTCAGTTGGTCGGTGTAGGTTTTGAAGATGGAAGATCTCGCAGGGTAACAGAAGAAGTTAGTGGAAAGAGCGTAAGACAAGTTGTAGTTTTTGACGGCAAACCACATACTTTGGCTACTTTTGATCCTGATGGAGACAAAAGGTATAAACCCACCATCTTATTTAAAGAAGTAATTGCTGCAAAGGTAGTTCCTGTTAGTACCTGGGGGCCAGATGGTGCGCCAGCAGATATGTTGATTAACCTTCACCCGGAGTGGCAACGATTCTCTGATTCTCCAATTGATGTGGTAACATGGCATCTCAATCAACGGGCGAATACATTACAAGCATTATTGGATGCAGGGGAAGAGGCTGTGTTTACGGGAAGAATTACATCACCATCAAGTTGGAGAGAGGAGGACGCAGGGTTACAAACAGTAATGTTTTACCATGATCAAGGACACACGTTACCGGATAGCTTTACGAGGCAAGGGCCCGAAGGTATAAGAAGGTATCGTCAAAAATCAGCTTGGGACAAAGCACACCACGAGGACGAAAAAAGTGCGAGTATGATGATTAGTGAACCTGTGGCTGAATTAGCGCGAACTGAACTTGAAGATTATTGACCAACAGGTACGGTACGAGAAGACCAGTTTGGATTTAGTGTAGATCTTCCTGGTTATACCGTTGATGATTTTCGTAAGGCTGGTAGCTTTTTAGTACCAATTTTTCAAGCTCTCGATCAAAGATTAGCCTATGCACATGGATTAGTCTATGATAGCGCTTTAAGCAACGTTGAAAGATTTGCTTTAGCTGAACAGTTACGTGGTGAAGATACATTTAATATGAATGAATATAATCGGTATTTTAATGTTCTGACTGAACATGATGAATCAGCATTAGCAGAAACATTGCAGGTGCTTAATGAGACAGGAGAACTGCGACATGGATTTGGACATGTCTTTAGTGCGGGTTTTTGGAGAGGAGAGGGGGCACAATTTGAATTTTCGCTAGGAGTTCTTAGAGGTGAAGGAGACTTCGGACTTGGTCCAAATGAAGTACGAGGTTTCAAAGCTACTCGAGTACAAGACAGTGCTGTCCCCCCCGAGCAAGTTAGGGGAAACGCCGCGTTTATTAGAGAAACGGTTTAAGTTTCTCACTTTATTAACCACCAAAATTGCACAATATGCCAGTCTGTCAAATGGCTTAAGCAAGATTTCAGGGGATGATGCTAGATTATGGATTAGAAAGGTGATGAAATGGAGAAAAGTAACATCAAGAAAAAAGGTGCTGTAATAGCTATTGTGGCTATCTCAATGCTGGTAGGTGTTGTCGGCTCTACGGTTTTGAGAACCAATGCTGCAGATGCGCAAACAACAACGGCAAATACCACAGCACAAACAACTGCAACTCCAAGCAGTGGAAATAACGGTACCCAAAGCGGTACTTTTAAATCAAACGAAGATCCGGCCCACGAAGCGAAAGAAAGCGCAGAGCGGGAAGCGCAAGAGGATGCGGGGCAAGCGCCATGGCAAAATAAGTCGCAGACCAATAATGGTCAATAACCTACTTTCTTCTCAGTTTCCGGGTTCACCCGGAAACTGAAGAACCTACCCCTTTGACAAAAGAGGAAAAGCATTTGTGTGTAGCCTATTCATGTCATATACCGCAATTTGGTTATCTCACTCTCCATTTGCATCAATTCAGAAAAGTAGCAATTGGGTAATAATTTGAATTCATAGCATTCTCACGCATTGAGGTAGGGAATTTACTTCAACCGGCGTAGAAAGGATTAAACAAATAAGAAATACAGCAGAATGTTTTTTATATCGTCTCCCAAATTGCTCCGGTCACTCCCTGATCCATTACCTCTTGAGCTGTCGAGAAATGAAATGAGAGATCTTTTGGCAGCGAATCTTGGAACAATTGTTTCATATAACGTTTTGTATAAATCATCTGTGCTTTTGTCTCACAAACGATTAATAGAGTAGGAAATCGTGTGTCAGCACTGTTTTCCCATTCATTACTGAAGTAATACGTTTGGAATTGACGAATACGATTTCGTATGCGGTATTTTGGTAAGGTTCTATCAATGAGGGTAAGAAGAAAATATTTTATTTTCTTCCTTTTTTCCTTCTTACTAAACACAAGATCGAGAGATACCTCAGCCTGTTTAAGAATTCGGAACGGGTTTTCAATAGCTGATAAATCACTCTGTGTTGCATATTCATATTGTACTATTTCACTGTTTTTCTTTTCCAAACCGCAACAGATTGTTGCAAGAAGAAGACAGTGTTGGATAAACGTTTCAGACCGTTCTTTTTCAAAATAAAATTTACGGAGAAAGCTTGAATCATAAATACCCAGATTATTTACCAAGCGTATTCCATGAGTATCCAAAGAAAAAAGCGCTGGACGTCTATTTTTTCCAATAATAGTATCCTCATAAATTCTTCTTAAGTATCCTTCTGTTGTTAATACTTTAAGCCATTTGTTGATTCTTTGTTTCTCTTTATGGTGCATGAAGGATTGGATATGGGTTCGGTCTAAAAATCTAAATCGTGGTATAAGTGTAACTATTGCTTGTTGTTTCTTGGTTAGTATTGTTTGTTTCATAGAGTTGTAACTATTTGTTTCGTGTTTACCTGTTCATTGCCATACCCAACCTGTATAGAGATACTCCGTATCTTTGTAAAGGTAGGTCACACACTTTTTGATACAAATAGCCTTAATTTCTCCCATAATATGTCACCAACGTCGGTGACACGACCGGTGACAATTATACGATTTGCGTTTTAGTATTTTGTACTTTATGTTTTCTCCCGATTGTTTTTGTTGTTATGACCTTTCTCGTTCCTTTCTTTTGTGTCTTTTTGACAGAAAGAGAAGAAGTTTTAAAAAGTTCATCAAGTTGCTTTTCCACATCTTCACGGGGTGTTGCATAATAGCGCCGGGAGTTCTCAATGACCGCGTCTTTGATTGATTCACTCCCTTGTAGATCAACAGGAATTGTCTCTGCAGAAAATGCATCCTCTGATTCTGCATTAGTTATTTTCATAAAAAAATGGTAAGGGGCAAGATTGACAATTTGCCCTTCTTTTACTTCAGGAGAAAAGAGAGGGAGAAGAGTTCTTTCATCGTCAGGACTTTCTTTTAGAGCAATGAAATTTCCGCTATTCCCTTGTATAATCTTAGCTAGCTTCAGATCATCAATCTGGGCAATGTTTTGATGAGAAGGAGTAAAAAACACACGATATTTTCTTGACTCTGAGAAAAGTTCTGTAAAGTGCGGTGTTGCAAAGTTTTGGAACTCATCAACATAGACAAAAAAATCGCGTCGTTGTTCTTCTGGAATCTGAGTCCTCGCATAGGTTGCGAGTTGGATCAAGGATGTGATTATCGTACCAAAGAAGGCACTTCGCTCTTCTCCCAAATTTCCTTTTGAGAGATTGACTAATAATATTTTCCCTTGATCCATAATTTCACTCATATTGACAGTACTTTCTTTTTGGAGAAGAATGAATCGTGAGAGGGGGTCAGTAATAAATTCTCCTATTTTATTGGTAAGCGGGGAAATTAAATCACCTTGTTTATTTTTTGTAAAAAGTGCATATTCTTTCTCCCAGAATTGTTTGAGAATCGGATCACGCAATTTTCCGGATATAATTTTTCTGTATGACGAGTCCGTTAATAATTTTTGGATAGAATAGAAGGACACAAAGGGAGTGTCACTTGTCCCTGTAGGTACTTGTAACATTGTAAGTACAGCGTTTCTTAAAATATGCTCCATTCGTTGTCCCCAATGCTTCGGGGGTGTAATCTTCATGAATATCGACATCACTATTCCCGCAATTCTTCGCATTTCCTCTTCTGGATCAGAATACACAGTACCTGGATTGAGAATATTTAGCCCGATGGGGAATTGTTTATCAAAGGGACTGAGATAGATAACATCCTTTTGACGGAATTTGGGAATTATTGTTAATAAGTGTTCTACCATGTCACCATGCGGATCAACAACTGCTAGCCCCTTGTTATTCTGCATATCTTGGATGGCCATGCCTTCAATAATTGTCGATTTACCCATACCTGTTTTTCCGACAATGTATGTTTGCTGTCTCCTGTCTTGCTTGCGAAGACCTACTGGTGTTGATTCACCTCCGTATGTATTTCTCCCGACAATAACGTCAAGGCCGTCTGAATCTCCTTTCATGGATATGGGAGCTGGAAGTTGATAACTCTTGCTTTTAGAAAGTCCTTCAATTTTGGTTATGTCCATATTCGGGAAATGATAGAGATCTGAAAGTTCTGATGCAGAAAGAATTGCAGGACCGGATGATACGTTCCGTTGGTAAAAATCTGTAACACGCTTTCTGAATATTCTGTTCGATATGAATGGAATTGCTATTTGGCTTTTGATTGTCAGTGATTGGTACTCGCTTGAAAATTGTCCAAAAGAAGAAATAAGACCTGTTTGCCGCGTGTCAAAGTCTTCCTCGTTTTGTGTTTCTATAAGACATCGGATGGAGCAGGTGAACAAATGTTGAGAGAGTTTTTCCTTCACAATGGATGTCAACTCTTGTTCGTACGGATTGAGAAGCATTTGGGCAGGTATTTTTTCTTCTGAGCTAAAATACTTTTTTGAATGCGGGCCGTTAGGAGCAAGAAGAAGAAAAGGAAGGTAAATGAGAAGCCGAACGAGAAACGTTATCAACCAGAGTATGGGACTAAGGATTAACAGCAACCCTGATGGAATGATACCTGATAAAAGTCCATTATTCAAAACAGGTGATAACGGCTCTGCCTGATAAATTGTACGTTTCACTTCCTGCATGCGCCGTTTAACGTTTGAACCAAGAACCGGGTTGAGAACTATTTGAAATGATATAGTTTCTCCCTGCTTTGGTTTTGTCATATTTCCTGTAAGAAATGAAATCGAATCATGTATTCCGAGTTTTTTTTGATCCCTGAGCGGCAGAGCAAAGTCGTTTGTGAGTTTAAATTCAAGAACACCCACGGATTTTTCAGTTTTTATTCTTTCTTCAATTTGTGAGGTAGTAAGCGTTTTATTAAAAATGCGGTTTTCGGATAAATAATCACGAATCTCCTTTACAGTTAAACCAGGAAGGTAAGACATCAAACTCTTTCGTAAAACTGCAACATCAGATTGTGGAATAGAAATAATGTATCGGATACCATGCTCAAGTGTTGAAACAACTTCTAGTGAGTATGTTTTTTTCGGTGTAAAAATTCCTCTCTGCAGGCTACCGACTGCATGGATTAGTTTATATAATTGTTCCGTGGCATACGCTGATTTACTCGTATCATGCGGAAATGTCAGCTCAAGAAAGGAATTTTCTTGGGGTTTATCAAAAAATCGCTCGAAAATAAATGGAACTACCGTTCTACTAAACCATAGCAATAATTTGACAAGAATGAAAAGAAACAAAATTAATGCAAACGGTCCAAGTACGACAAGAATTGTAATTTCCATAGGGGACAGTGGCGGAATTGGTAATGTCATAAAGAAATGATAAAGTATTAATCTCCATGATATCGGTAGAGGGATCGACATGGCCGCATATAATAAAAATCCTTGATTATTTGTAAGCAAATGCTGTTGGATTTGATGCATTAGCTGCAATTGCTCAAGAGTCTCCGTTGAAGGAGTCGGAGTAATGATTGATCCTGCCGAAGGTTGCATAAAAGTGAGGCAGTATATAAATGTAGCAAACTATAGCATAGGATTTATAAGAAGTAAATATAGCAAGCGAAAAACTAAATGGCATGTTTTCGTGCTGGATTTACAGCGCGAATTATGTCTAAAACTTTCAATCTAAAAAGCGAAAGCTTTTTCAGAATGTACTGGATGAAGACGGAACATTTGGCTCACTCACTACTGCGGATGATATCAGAAGTATTTTTTTTGAATAGTGGTATACGCTTAATAAAAATATACAATTTGATCTTTGCTATTTTTCTTTATTTCCTTTTCTCCTAAGTTTCCCACATTTAGTATAGGTAGTCAAAATTATGGTTATTTTAGGTTAAAAATAGCCTGTGTAACAGCACTAGGATTTAGTTTCTTCCGGCATACCGCGTTTAGCATTGTATTCTTGTAAGTAGGGAATTGCAGCAGCAGTAATAATGACGACTACGCCAAAAAATACCACTAATCCTGGGCGTTCGCTAAAGAAGATAACACCAAATATCAAACCAAACACAATCTCCAGCAGTCCGAGAATACCAGCTGCGCCAGCATCAATGAGTTTGACACCTTTAATAAACGTCCATGTAGAGATGACTGAGGCAATGGCAAAGATCACCAAATACAACCACTGCACATGCCAACCAACTGCGGGTGTTCGTTCACCCAACAAGAAAGCCATAGGTATATTCGCTACAACTGATGCAGTCCAGACGAATATCGTAGATTGGGTGGCTTTGTAAGATACTCGTTTCGCTATGACATAATGAGCAGCACTGCTTAATCCACTTATCAGCGCGCCGACCAGTGCCAACCAACCTAGGCTGGAAATGCTCGGCATAAATACCAACCATAACCCAAGCAGACCTAAAAAGGCGGAAAACCATTTGTATTTGGTAAATTGTTCACCAGCGAGTAACCAACCGAAGAAAAACATACCGATCATCATACCCGCATAATTAATGGCCAGGCTAATCCCAACACCAGCGTGCAGAATGGCATAGTAGAAAGGACCCCAAATCAAGGTCGCCGTAAGTACCAATCCAACTAAGTATCGCCAATTACGTCTCAAATTGAGCGGCTCAAGCTGTCTGTACGTCAGAGCAAGTGGAATTAATATAAGCAATACCAGAATGCTTCTTACAGCAGAAGCCGTATAACCGTCGAAGAAATCGCCCATGAGTTCTGTCCAGATGCCATAGCTGGCATAAAACAGTGATGAGAGTACTACCAAACTCGCGCCTATCGGCGCGGACTTTTGTTTTGAGGTTCGTTTCATCTCCTCATTATACCTTAATAGAGCTAGCTCAAAACCCATAAGGTCACATTATATAAATGTACAGGGGGGAACAAATCCGGGGAAAATAAAACCTACGTCTCCTATCAGCATGCTCGCAGAAGAGCCTCTTGACAAATAGGTGTTTTAAAGACATATACTTAAATTGGTTAATCTTTTTTTCGAAAGAAAGATGAGCTGAAAGACTAGCTATGGAAAGTCAAGTAATAAAAATGGATAGAAAAATGAATAATAAATCGAAGCTAGAGAGTGGTTATTAAAACCACAACAAAACAACGCAAATTTTAGTTGCGTATTCGCACTTTGACAAGACATCGGATCACATGAGGTTTAAAATTACTTGCCTGCGGGCAGGTACTCTTCACCAGAACGCATGATGCCATAGATAATACGGGTAAGCTTGTTAGCAACAGCACCGATAGCAACTTGCTTTGGTTTTCCTTCTGAACGCTTTTTATCATAGAAAGCTTTCAGATCCGGATTATGAATCAAGCTTCGGACAGCAGCTTGCCAAATCGCGGTTCTCAGATATTTAGAGCCACGTTTGGAGATAGCACGCTGTTTGCTAGACATACCTGATTCAGAAACTTTAGGATCAAGACCGGCATAGGCGATAACTGATGCAACATTGGGAAATCTTGCAAGATCACCCAGCTCGCCAATGATAGCGGCGGCCGTAACAGCACCGATACCAGGGATAAGCTGCTGGTCAACAGTTCCAAGCAGTGTTTCTATCTCTCCTGTAAGCTCTGCTAACTGCTCTTTGAGAAACTGTATTTGAGACAAAAGCATTTTGAGTTCAAAGACTAATGCTTTGGTCGCAAACGTACTGCCAATAGATACGGTGGCAGCTTCTTTAATCTTTTTAGCTGTTTGTACGCCGAGTTTTTTTCTTGAAGCAGTTTCAAGGAGCCGAGTGAGTTTTTTCTCGTCCAGTGCAACAATTTCTTCAGGAGTTGGAGACTCAGAAAGCAGTGCTAAGGAAGCCTTACCAAAGACATCTGAGAAGAGCTTTTCAAACTCAGGAAACAAGACATCGAGAACGGCAATCACTTTCCGTTTCACATCTGACGCTTGGAAAACCAACTCCATTCGGAAACGGGAAAGGTTACGAAGAATCAAGATTTCCTCACCCGGAAGTGGCGTCTCTTTCTGATTACCAAGGCGGGCAAGTCTTGCCACCAGCTCAGCATCAATGGTATCTGTTTTAGCACGACCAAGGGTCATACGGCGAAGAGCATCAGACTGATAAGGATTAAACACCTGCACTTTGTATCCTTTATCCAAAAGGAACAAATACAACGGCAACCAATAATGGCCAGTTGCTTCAAGTGCAACAAGAACATCAGCAGTATTCGTACCAACCATTTTTTCAAGATGGGTAAGCAGGCGCCCAAAGCCAAGAGCAGTATTCTCAAAGCGAATGGTGCCACCAAAAGGTGCCCCATCCGGATCAAGAATCGTTGCTTGATGGTGCAATTTACCAACATCAATACCAACAATCGTTTTCATAATTTTAACCTCCTTTCTACGTTTGAAAGATCAGGGGAAAACCCAAGCACCATCCAATGCATCCTCTCGTGAGATCCGATGTCTTAGCAAATGCTAAGCATCATCTAGCTAATTCGCATTTAGTTCAGATGGTGTCTGGGATACCAGTCTTTCGTGAGAAGTCATCCGCCTAAGGCGGACGCCTCATGGAGGTGAACGGTATCCCCAGAACACAAACGCTATTCGATTTTATCAAATCGGATAGTGGACTCTATTATGAGAGGAGGTGAGAACATGCAAAAAACAATTACTCTTATTTTCGCAATATTCTTTGCAGTTATTGGGGTCGCAGCATTTGTGCCGGCCTTAGCACCAGTTAATGCAGATGGACAATTGCTTTTATACATTTTTCAAGTCAATACAACACAGAACTATATCCATTTATTAACGGCGCTGGTTGCCTTTGTTGCTTTCTTCGGAGGAGCTTATTATACAAAAAACTACCTCGTCGTATTTGGCTTAGTGTACGCACTCGTTGCTTTATGGGGTCTGCCGGGACTTATGAGTACCTATGATGGTGTACTCTTTGGGTTAATTCACGTTAACCTTGCTACAGAACTCTTGCATATCGCAATCGCAGTTGTTGCCTTATATGGTGGCTTTGCAAAAGTAAAAGCAAGCAAATAACAGCAGATTATTCTGACTTTATTTACATGATCTGAATTCAAACTCAGGTCATGTAAATAAAATAGAACGTAGTTGTAGTTTATGAGAAATAAAAATCCTTGGATACATTATGGCATTCTCACATTTATATATGTAATCGGTGCAATGACGCTGGTAACTCATACTGTATTACATTCTCTGCTGCATGGAGGAGGAGATATCGTCTATGCCTCACGAGAGTGCGGAAAAGTCGCGACACTACACATGATTGTCATACAGCATAATGCATTTGTTCCCAGTAAAATAATTGTGCATAGATGTGATATTGTTACTTTCAAAAATGAAGATAAAAATGTTCTCTATCAGCCAGCACTTGGAGAGCATCCCCATCACATTGTCTATGCAGGTTTTACCGAAAAAGTGCTTGGATATAATCAAGAGAATACTTTTATCGCTCACAGCAAGGGAATATTTTTAGTTCATGATCATCTAAAAGACGAAACAGAAGGAACAATAGTTGTGCAGTAATTAAGAGTAATGAAGGAAAAAATTTATTCAACCCATCCTTCAGGTGGAACAGATAATGCAGCAATCATAAATGCAGCTCCTGTCGGATCAGCGATCATGGCAATCTTGCCGATGCTAATATCTTTCGTGGGCATATGAATTTGTCCTCCCAATTCTTTTACTTTTGCAATTGACTCGTCGAGGTTTTTGACTGTAAAGTAAACTGTCCAGTGAGGAGGCATACTGCCCATTTCTGTTGTCATAAGAAACATGCCGCCGTTGTTTCTTCCGTTGTTTTTGATCAGTGTATAACCTTCATTCTTTTCATCAACTGCATATGTCCAGCCCAGTAAATCGCCATAAAATTGCTTTGCCTTTTCCAGATCTTTTGTGTAAAGCTCATTCCAGCCCATCGCACCAACGGTATTTACAACTTGCGCTCCGATATGTTTTTTCGCTTGCCATAAGGACACATTTGCGCCAGTTGAATCTTGAATTCCCACCATTCTTCCAGCATCCATAACATCCATTGCAGGCATTACTACTTTACCACCGAGTGCCTCAACTTTTGCAGCGAGTTCATCAACATTCTCCACAGTTATATACATTTAAGGAATTGATTTTCGGTTTTTTAACTAGTCAATTTTACCAAGTGTAGTTCACTTCCAATAAACTGTCTAAGTCTGTCTTCATATTGACTGATGTTGTCAAAAAATTGGTGAATGTCATATTCGAATTGT
>JBBSGT010000028.1:0-15770 GCA_038253825.1 Candidatus Levyibacteriota bacterium | reverse complement strand
TGGCACAGAAGCAGAGACACTAAAAGGTACTGTTTGGTTCACAAATTTAATAGTACCCTGTTCTCTGCTTTTTTGTTGCTCTCAAAAACTCCTGCACCGGTTCTATATACTTATGCACAAAATGTATTATGCCATCTACGGAGAGGCAAATTTCTCTACTGTAGAAAGTAAGTCAACTACATTAAAAGGCTTAGCCAGAAATGCATCCGCACCACATTGCGCAACTGATTTTTGTGCAGAGGGATGAGCTGAAATCATAATAACAGGTAGCTTTTTTGTCTGAGACTGATTCTTCAACTTCAGACAAATATCACGTCCATCCTTACCTGATAAAAGGACATCTAAAATGAGTAAGGCCGGGAGATTCTTTTCAGTAAGCTTTTCTGCGTCTTCACCTTCTTGACTTGTTTTTGTCTTGTAGCCCGCATCTTCGAGGACAAATTGCAGTGCCTCTACAATATCCCTGTTGTCATCCACGATCATAATATAATCCATAGAACCTATTATACTATTTTCACCGACTTATAGTTAATAAGAGTTTCGTAAGAGAGTTTTTGCTCTTGCTACTAAAACAATCTATTGCTACACTACTTATACTGCTCATGGGATACATTAAGAATTACGACTCGCTTGCTATCAATGACAACAGAAAAGTTGTTCTTGATCTCGCAGAAGCTGCATATACAGCAATTCAACCCCAACACGTCTTCGAGCATAACTTTTCTATAAAAAATGATACCTTGAAAATTTTCGATCAATCCTTTGATCTAAGTAAATTCGATGGAGTTTTTCTTTTGGGATTTGGCAAAGGCAGCGCTGGCAATTGTAAATGGCTTGAAGAAAAACTAGGAGACAGAGTCATTGATGGTTATGATATCGATGTCGTAGAAGATCCACATTTCAAAAAAATGCGTTATACAAAAGGCACACATCCTCTTCCCTCCGAGCAAAATATCGCTTTTACCAAACATGCCATAGAACATCTGGAACAGACAGATGAAAAAACCCTCGTTCTTGTCGTCACTTGTGGTGGTGGATCTGTGCTTTTTGAAGCCCCCAACAAACTCACACTTGATCAGGTAACCGAAGTCAACAAAGCACTTCTTGAATCAGGTGCCAATATTACTGAAATGAACGCCACCCGTAAACATCTTTCACGCGTCAAAGGTGGTGGACTTGCCAAGCTTCTCTACCCCGCAACTGTTGTGAACCTCATTTTCTCAGATGTTCCAGGAAATGATCTTTCTGTAATAGCCTCTGGACCACTCGTGGCAGACCACTCCACGATGGATGACGTTAAAAAAATTATTGCAAAGTATGAGCTCGATAAAAAAGTAAATCTGCCTCCTGATGCCTTTGATGAAACACCAACAGATCCTAAATATTTTGAAAACGTCCACAATATCCTTATGCTCAGTAACCTCACCGCACTCAATGCGATGGAAAAACTCGCCAAGGAGAAAGGTTTTGAGGTCCATGTCATGAGTGATCGCTTGCAAGGTGATGCACACACGCTTGGACAACAATTAATCGATGAAACACCCCAAGGTCAAATCCTCATTGCAGGCGGAGAATCAACCATTAAAATCAAAGGTCATGGCAAAGGTGGACGAAACCAAGCACTTGTTTTGAGTCAACTCAAAAATCTACCCGAGAATGTCGTTCTTGCTTCCTTTGGTTCAGACGGATGGGATTATTATGAATTGGCTGGAGCAATTGCAGATGCAGATACGAAGAAAAAAGCTGAAGAAATGGGTCTAAATATCCAAACATATTTGGAGGATGATAATAGTTATGAATTCTGGGATAAGACAGGCGACGGCATCAGAACGGGCCATCTCGACTCAAACGTCTCAGACCTTTATATCGTTTTGAAATTTAATTAGCGGGTGGCAAAAATTTAGGGCTCCCGACAGCGCGCAGTTCGTTCGCAGCGAAGCAAGACTAGAACGAGCACTGACGGGAAGAAACTTTTGACAGGACCCGCGAAACAATATATGTCACAAGAACTGACCCAAGAACAAGTACAAGACTTAGAGAAAAAAGCTGAGAAAGCGCGTGAACTTTTAATCAGTACACTACTGCAAGCTGGTTCAGGACATTCTGCAGGGCCACTCGGCATGGCAGATATCTTTACTGCATTTTACTTTCATATCCTCAACCACGATCCCAAAAATCCTGACTGGGAAGATCGTGATCGGCTCATCCTTTCCAATGGTCATATCTGCCCTATTCGTTACGTCTCCATGGCACAAGCCGGCTACTTCCCCATCGAAGAACTAAAAACCTTAAGAAAAATAAACTCCCGTCTGCAAGGACATCCGCATAGGACCGCACTTCCTGGACTTGAAACAACCTCTGGCCCCCTCGGCGAAGGTATATCACAAGCAATCGGTATTGCGCTTGCAGCTATTATCGATAAGAAAAAATATTATACGTACGTCATCACAGGTGATGGTGAGTTGGATGAAGGAAATATTTGGGAAGCACTCATGTTTGCAGGCAAAAATAAAATGCACAATCTCATCATGGTCATCGATCGAAACAATATTCAGATCGATGGCTTCACTGAAGATGTTATGCCACTTGAGCCATTGAGAGACAAACTGGAAGCATTCAATTGGCATGTTATGGAAACCGATGCCCATAATATCAAACAATTCGTCGATAGAATCCAAGAAGCTCACGCAATTTATGAAAAACCAATTGCAATAATCGCGCACTCGATCCCGGGCTATGGCGTGGAGTTTATGGAAAAAGATTTTCATTGGCACGGCAAACCGCCAAATTCAGACGAAGCAAAACTAGCATTAAAAGAATTGCGCACGTTGCAAGGCAAAATTGTAAGTGAACATGAATAGAAGAATAAAGAGTAATGATTAAGGATTAAGGAATTCTTTAATCTTTATTCGTTAATCTTTAATCTAAATACTATGTTAAATCCAAACTTAAAACTTAACGAAAAACTCTTTGACCAAGACGTTGTGGTGCAACCCACCCGAGCCGGATTTGGCTCAGGACTTTTGGAATTGGGAGAGAAAAATCCCAATGTCGTAGCGCTTGCTGCTGACCTTACTGAATCCACCCAAGCGCAGAAATTTGCAGAGAAATTTCCTGAACGTTTCTTCCAAACAGGAATCGCCGAACAAAACATGGCAGCTATCGCAGCAGGATTGGCAGTCAGTGGAAAAATTGCCTATATTTCCTCTTATGCCACCTTTTCTCCTGGCAAGAATTGGGAAACGCTCAGAACGACAGCTGTCTATAATCAAGCAAACGTCAAAATTGCCGGACATCACTCAGGTGTTATGACAGGACCGGATGGAGCAACACACCAAGCAACAGAAGATATAGCCATCACTCGTTGCTGGCCGGGAATTGAAATCTATGTACCTTGTGACGCAATTGAAGCAGAGAAAGCAACTATCGCCTCCGCAAATACCAAACTCCCTGTCTATTTGCGTTATTCTCGTGATAAAACTCCTGTCATCACAACAGACGCAACACCCTTCAAGCCCGGAAAAATGCAAACATACTGGGTAACAGAAAATCCGAAAGTCACCATTTTTGCCATGGGATATATGCTGTATTATGCTTTGCTCGCCGCCAAAGAACTTGAAGAAGAGAAACTTCCCGTTCTTGTCGTCAACGCATCGACCGTCAAACCGTTAGATGAAGAAGGCATTTTGGAAGCAACTCGTCATTCCCAAGCCGTCGTCACGGTCGAAGATCATCAAGTTATGGGTGGCATGGGAAGCGCAATTGCAGAACTACTTGCAAAGACCACACCACTTCCGATAGAATTTATAGGGTTGCAAAATACATTTGCAGAATCTGGAACGCCAAAAGAGTTGCTCGCGAAATATAAGATGGATGCTCCAGCAATCAAAGAAGCAGTAAAAAGAGTTATCAGAAGAAAAATATAAACAAGCGGGTGGCAAAAGTTTAGGGCTCCCGACAGCGCGCAGTTCGTTCGCAGCGAAGCAAGACTAGAACGAGCACTGACGGGAAGAAACTTTTGACAGGACCCGCGAAACAATATTATGAATCCTGCCTTAATCGAAGAATTAAAGATACTTATCAAGGGTGATGTCATGACTGATGAAGCAACTCTCATGCAACACAGCCACGATGCCAGTCTTTTCGAAGTCAAACCACAAGTTGTCGTCTTCCCTAAAGATGATGCTGATGTACAAGCCCTCATTAAATTCGTTACCAAACACAAAAAAGAACATCCTGAACTCTCCCTTACCGGTCGTTCTGCCGGAACAGATATGGCAGGAGGTTCTATTAATGACTCCATCATTGTGGCCTTTGGAAAATATTTCAACAAAATCGGTGATATTAAAAATCAAATCGGCACTGCCCAACCCGGCGTCTTTTATCGGGATTTTGAGAAAGAGACTTTGAAACAAAACTGGATCTTTCCTTCCTACCCTGCTTCGCGTGAACTCTGTGCCATCGGTGGCATTGTAAATAATAATTCTGGTGGAGAAAAATCCCTTGCCTACGGGAAAACCGAAAAATATCTCAAACGAGTCAAAGTCGTTCTCGCAGATGGAAAGACCTATGAATTTAAAGCACTGAAACGTCATGAACTCCGTGCCAAGATGGCACAAAACGATTTTGAAGGAGAACTTTATACTAAAATTTATAAATTGATCAAACGAAATTACGAAACGCTGCAAGCAGCTAAACCACATGTTTCGAAGAATTCAGCCGGTTATTTCCTTTGGAATGTTTGGGATAAAGAAAAAGATATTTTTGATCTGACACAATTATGGACTGGCGCACAAGGAACGCTTGGCATGTTGCTCGAGGCTGATTTAAAGCTTGTTCCTGTTCACAAGCATCGCGAAATGGAGATCATTTTTCTTCACGACATGGCACACTTGGGAGAAATCATTGATGCTGTTATGCCGTTAAAGCCTGAGAGTTTTGAAAGTTATGATGATAATACCCTCAAACTCGCATTACGTTTCTTCCCCGAATTTGCAAAGCAACTCGGTCTTGGAGGATTGATCGAATCAGGTCTCGCTTTTGCGCCAGCCTTTATGCAAATGTTTGTAGGAAAATTGCCAAAGCTTATCCTGCAGATTGACTTCACTGGTGATGACCCTGAAGAACTCAAACAAAAAATTGCGACCCTGAGAGAAAAACTTGCACCACTCCATCCGCAAACTAAAATTGCGGTTGAAGATCAGGAAAAGAGATACTGGCTCGTCCGCCGAGAGAGTTTCAACCTTTTGCGAAACAAGATTCGCGATAAGCATACAGCACCCTTCATCGATGATTTCGTCATCCAGCCGCATCAGATAGCTGAAGTTTTGCCACAAATCACAGCCGTTGTCCAAAAACATCCTGAATTTATCTACACGGTCGCAGGCCACATTGGGGACGGCAACTTCCATATCATTCCGTTGGTCGATATTACCAATCCTGTCGCACGAAAAGCTATCCCTGAAATAGCAGAAGAAGTGTATCGTATTATTACCAAATACAAAGGTTCGATTACGGGTGAACATAATGACGGTTTGATCCGCACGCCCTACCTTGAGCAAATGTATGGCAAAGAAGTTATAAAACTTTTTGAAGAAGTGAAAAAAGCATTTGACCCGCACGGTATTTTTAATCCACGCAAGAAAGTTCATGGTGACCTCACCTGGGCAATGAATCACATCCGTACCAATTGGGACACCATCAAATTACCAAAGTAGAAATAATAATCCACTCTTGCACTTTATTAAGAAAAACGTTATTATTTTTCTACGTTAACAAAAGCGGATTATTAAAATAGAAAAACAAGTTTTACATTCATAATATGGATCAACAAGCACTTACAACAATTGCAAAATCTCTGGTCGCACAAGGAAAAGGTATTCTCGCAGCAGATGAAAGCGAAAAAACGTGCAAAAAGCGTTTTGACAGCGTTGGCATCGAATGTACGCAAGAGTCGCGTCGTGAATATCGGGATCTTCTGTTGACAACGCCAGGAGCAGAACAATTTCTCAGTGGCGTTATTTTCTTTGACGAAACCTTCTGGCAAGCCACAGAAGATAATCAACCATTTCCTGAGTATCTTAAGACAAAAAATATGGCCCCTGGTATCAAAGTCGATAAAGGTCTTATTGATTTACCAGGATTTCCCGGTGAAAAACTTAGTCAAGGACTAGACGGCTTACCGGAACGAATGGTTAAATATTATGAATCAGGCGCTCGATTTGCCAAATGGCGTTCAGTCATAACCATCGATGATGGTCTCCCAACTGCCGAATGCGTGAATGCCAACGCTTTTGTCCTCGCTCGTTACGCCCGAATCTGCCAAGATGCTGGAATCGTACCAATAGTTGAACCGGAAGTACTTTTTGATGGCATGCATACGATTGAGCAAAGTGAGGAAGCTATAAGTAAAGCTTACGATGCCCTTTTTAAGGCGATGACAGAGCTTCGAGTACATATGCCTGGAGCAGTTCTTAAAACAAGCATGATACTTCCCGGCAAAGACAGTGGCACACCAATTAATCATGATGACGTTGCGCAGAGAACTGTTCAAGCTCTGCACAATCATGTTCCCCATGATCTGGGTGGTGTAGTCTTTCTCAGTGGTGGCCAAACAAGCAATGACGCATTTATGAACTTAAATCGTATTGCCCAAAAAGGTCCGCACCCATGGGGCGTTACCTTTTCATACTCACGCGCTTTGCAAGATGCTGTATTGAAAGCATGGGCAAAAGACCGTAGTGCAAAAGAAAGTACTCAATCACTATTCCGCAAGAATTTGGAGATTGCCAGCGCAGCAAATAAAGGTGAACTTGATGAATCCCAGCTCCAATCTGATAATTTCGTAACCAAATCTCAAGACCTCTAACCTCATAAGAAACCGATCTACATCACTAAATCTTCCATTTCTTCTTTATTCAACAGTCCGGCTTGGGCACCGATATGAGCAACAACACTTGCCGCATTCACTGATCCCCATTTCATTGCATCCGGCAGACAACAGCCATGGATGGCACCGGCTAGAAAACCAGTAGCAAAAGCATCTCCTGCACCTGTTCGCTCGACAGCTTTTCCTGGAGACATTCCTTGAAAATAAAATTTCTTTTGCCCATCAATGGCATGAGAACCAAATTTTCCGTTGGTCAATACAATCATTTTCGGTCCCAATTTGGTCAATTTTAACAGAAGTTTTTCGATATATTCTTTGCTATTTGGTGAATCCACTTTCTTCTCACCATATAAAAGATGTTCTCCTTCTTCTTTATTGATAAAAAGCGTTTCCGTATGCTTAAGAACGTATTTAATAGTTTCTTGCCCTTCATGAAGTTGACGTGAGCCGGGATTAAAAGCTAATTTAGCCTTATTCTTTTTGGCAAATTCGACCGCACGTTTGTAAGGTTCTTGCCATTCCCGTCCGAGACTTGTAAGGTACACCATATCAGTCGTTACATCTTCAAATTGGAAATCATGCTCTCGCTGTACATCTTGGACGAAGATGGTTCTATCACCGCCGTAATTAATAATCACAGAAAAATTTGAAGCTCCTGCTACTTGATTGACCCATAGCCTCTCAATATGTTCACTTGCCAGGCAGTTTCTGATTTTAATGGAAAATTCATCGTCCCCTGTTTCGGAGACAAGCGTTGACTTAACACCCAGCCGAGTAAGTCCAACAGCAACATTGGTCGCATTACCACCAATAGTGAAATCATAGCGATCAACGTCAATCTTATCTCCCAGTTTGAAGCAGACTCCTCCATGTTCACCATCTGCGTGCAGGGAACCTGGTTGAGCAAGCGTCATAAAGGTATCGATAGTAGATTCTCCCACTGTTATGACATCATAATGCCGATCTGGTTGTGATGGATAGAGATGTTTCATACTCTTCTTAGCATAAAGTATCTATGAAAACAATTGCAAGAGGAAAATTATTGATGAAGCTATTTTTTTGCTAAGCAGCTAGGATGCTACTATAATAGTCACATGGTTAAACGTCTGCTTCTTCTGCTTGTTATCCTTCTCATTATCAGCACTACTGGGCTCTATCTCTATTTAGAGAAACGCTATCCTGAAACAAAACCTATGACTTCTCTGAAATATTTCGCAGAGCATTTACTCATTCCCCATGCGAAATTGCATAAATATGTTATAGGTTTTTTGCCATATTGGCAGCTTGATACAATGCAATATCTGCGACCACAAGATCTTTCTGAGATAAACTATTTTAGTCTTACCGCGGATAGTGATGGGACACTGCAAACTGAGAATCAGGGAAATGCTGAACGAGGATGGAGTGATTGGAATAAACAATCAACCAAAGATTTCATTACCAAATCGCAAATCATGGGTGCAAATGTCACTTTTACAGTAAGTGCGTTGGATGATACAACTATTGAAAGCTTGCTCGATTCCCCATCAGCACAAGCCAAACTCATCTCGCAGATCGTCGATCAAGTCAAGAATCGCCAAGTCAACGGTGTAAATATAGACTTTGAATACTCAGGAGATGCGGACGCACAATATGTTAGCGAATTTACTGACTTTAGTAAAAAACTTTCAGTCGCTTTGAAAAAACAAAACCCAAAAACCCAACTCAGTCTCAGCATTATGCCCCTGTCTGCGAGACAAAATGATATTTATGCATTCACCAAACTCGTACCGCTTTATGATCGATTTATCGGCATGTCCTATGATTATTATGGCCAAAATGCAGATATCTCAGGACCGACGGCCCCGATGGATGGCTTTAAACAAAACAAATATTTCTTTGATGTCACGACTACTTATGCCGATTATTTACAATATATCCCGAAAAACAAACTGATTATGGGAGTTGCGTATTATGGTTGGGAACGCGCGGTTCTCGATGGGAGAATTCTCAAGAGCAAAACGTATTCGCCAGCAAGTGCCTCAAATTACAGCGCGGTTATCTCCTATGCAAGAGGGCGTGAAGATAAAGATTTGTTAAAGAACAAGTGCAAATGGGATACGCTTGCGCAAGAAACCTGGTGTTGGTTTACTGACAAACAATCTGGCATTGACCATCAAGCATGGCTTGCAGATGATAAATCAGTACAAGCGCGTTTTGACTATGCCAACAAACTAAACTTGAATGGCATCGCCATCTGGACACTTGGATTGGACAAAAATTATTCTACACTTTGGAATAAAATAACCGCTAGCTTTTGACTTTCATTTTGTTCTATTTTGATACTTTTGTTTCTCTTGACGAAGCTTTGCCGTAAAGTATAGTATTGCTATATGAGGATTTTTTCTCGCATCTTTCTTTTTATAGCAATTGTTTATGCGCTTGGGGTAATTGGATTTATACATCTCGCGCAACAAAATCAGGTAAAGGCAGACACAAATCATATTGTCATTTCACAAATTCAAATTGCCGGTAGCACTGTAAATGATGAATTTGTAGAACTCTATAATCCTACAGATGCTGCAATCAATATTACAAAATGGAGATTAAGTAGAAAAACCGCAACGAGTACAGCTTCTGCTACTCTTGTTGCTAGCCTTTCAGGTACAATTGCTCCCCGCAGTTATTTTCTCATTACCTCACCTGAATCAGTAGCAAGCCCATCTGCTAATGCAATTTACTCAAATGCAAACCACCTTACTACAAATAATACCGTCCTTCTTTATAGTGATGCAGGTGTCACACTTGTTGATAAGGTCGGCCTTGGAACTGCAGAGGATAATGAAACAGCAGACTTTGCAACCAATCCAACAGCAAGCCAAAGTGTGATCCGAAAAGCTTCCGCAACTTCTACCTCGCAATCACTCGGCACCAGTGGTTCTGAAGCTAGTTTTGGAAATGGCTTTGATACGGATAATAATGCAACTGATTTTGTCTTACTGACAACTTCTATGCCTCGAAATGCTGCAAGTCCAGCTGCACTTCCAACCCCTACCATGACTCCTACCCCAACAGAAACGCCAACCCCTACCAATACACCTACTCCCACAAATACACCGACTCCAACGAACACACCGACCCCAACCAATACCCCAACGCCAACGGAAACACCCACGCCAACGGAAACACCCACGCCAACTCCCACAGCAACACCTACTCCAACTCCGACAAATACACCTACGCCTACTGCAACCCCAACACCGACTCTGACGCCCACCCCGACTGTCACCCCTAGCATCACACCAACAGCGACAGTTACGCCAACGACAAGCCCAACCATGACGCCAACACCAACAATGACACCAGAACCCACACCTACACCAACGAGTGAAGTCATCGTCGATGAACAAATCACCCCTAGACTCTCCCTTGTCTGCGTACAGACAAATCATGTTGTGACGATATTAGGCACTCATTTCGTAATTCCACGCATTCACTGCTCTCTTGTCCGCATCCCCCATAAATAATAAATATTTCTGGTCAAGAGTATAGTAAGGATAAGGCTCAATCATACTAAGTCTACATAATTTAAAACTGCATGACGAACAAAACTACTGAAACACTCTCATTCAGCTTTCTTACTGCTCGTTTACTCCTCTCTCAAGAAGCTCCCTTATAATAAAACAACATTGAAAGGAGGTGAATTAATATGGCAGATCAAAGAAAACAAGACAATCTTGACCTTACAACCCGATCTCAAGCAGGATCGGCATCAGCAGCAAAACAAGACATGAGTAAGCTCGGTAAAAAAGGTGGAAAAGCAGCTCAAGAAAGCGGAAGCACTCATGACTTGACTCAGAAGGAGCGAAGTTTAGGTGGACAAAATAGTTCACGTACTGATGATAAGGACGAGATGTAGATCTCACAAAATTACAATTGAATATTAAAGGCAGGTGGTCAAAAAAGGCCGCCTGTTTTTTTATTTGGAGGACTCTTTGGGCTTAAATTTGAGCGCTGCGGAATTAATACAGTAATGCTGATTGGTTGGTGAGGTGGAATCATCAAATAAATGACCGAGATGTCCACCGCAGGTTTTGCATATAACTTCCGTGCGACGCATACCAAACGTATCATCATCTACTAGTTCCACAGCATCGCTTTTCGCTACATCTGCAAAACTGGGCCAGCCAGCTAATCCTGGAATAGAAGATTCGTATTTTGAGTCACTTTTAAATAAAACGGTTCCACAAGCGGCGCACATATAATCTCCTGTCTTTTCAGACTGCAACAAATTTCCTGAGCCTGGTCTTTCAGTTCCTTTTTCCCGCAAAATATGATACTGCTCAGGAGTCAGTTTTTCCTTCCAATATTCGTCTGATTTGTTGCGCATATCGTCTGCCATGAACTCAGTATACCATAGATATGCTACAATTAAATAAGAGCTATGCACCCTCGTTCACGCTTGAAGCGTCCCGTCTATGTCTATAAACGCCGCAGTCTCGACGGCGATCTGAAAGGATCCCGCAAAGGAGGCCATTCAAAGCCATCCTTTAAAAGTTTTCTTAAAGGCCATCGGAAAAAGCTCATTTATCTTCTCATTATTTTTGTCATTTTCCTGGCACTGGTCCCCCCTGCCACTTATCTCTATTTTGCCAAAGATCTTAGAGATAAAGATAGTATTATGAATCGAGGCAAGACAGGACTTACCTTGATGGATCGCAGCGGAAAAGTTTTTTATACATTTTATCAACCAAAATCTATTTCCTATGTTTCACTTGAAGATATTCCGAAGACTGCACAGGTTGCTGTCGTGGCAACGGAAGATAAAAATTTTTATACCAACGGCGGCTTTTCAATTAGAGGCATTATGCGAGCTTTTTTTGTCGATATCTTTGCTGGCAAACTGGTTGAGGGTGGTTCAACAATCACACAAGAATTAGCAAAGAATGCCTTTTTGAGCCAGTCAAAAAATATCCTACGAAAATACCAAGAGCTGGTCTTGGCGGCTGAACTGAATCGTCGTTTCAGTAAACAAGATATTCTGGAAATGTATCTCAATTCTGTTTATTTTGGTGAAGGGGCTTTTGGTATTGAGAATGCTTCGCAGGCATATTTCGGCAAACCTGCCAAGGATCTTGACCTAGCCCAATCGGCGATCCTTATAGGAATTCTTCCGGCTCCATCAGCATATTCCCCCCTTTCCAATCCGCCGGATAAAGCGATTATTAGACAAAAAATAGTTCTTACTGAGATGGTTCAAGATGGCTATATTACACAAGATCAAGCAGATGCTGCGGAAAACGAAACGTTGCAATATAATCCGAACAAAACGCAAACCACCAAGTTTACCGCACCTCATTTTGCTACCTATGTTAGAGACCAGCTTATCAAACAATATGGTGAAGAGCGAGTTATCCGTGATGGTTTTGAAGTGACGACAACGTTGGACCGGAATCTCCAACAGTTCGCCCAGAACTCAGTCAAAACGCAAGTCACACGTTTGAAATACAATCACGCAAGCAATGGCGCAGCAGTTGCTATTGACCCCAAAAACGGACAAATCCTGGCTATGGTGGGAAGTTACGATTGGGATGATCCAAGTTATGGACAAACCAATATGGCAGTGGCTCCTAGACAGCCGGGATCGTCATTTAAACCTATTATTTACGGACGTGCCCTGGAGGACAAGCAAATTACCGCTGCAACTGTTTTGCAAGATGTGGCAACCACTTTTGATGGCGGTTATAAACCACTAGACTATGATAAACGTTTTCGTGGCGACGTGACAGTAAGACGTGCCCTTTCCAATTCACTCAATATACCTGCTGTCGAAGTTATGCAAAAAGTCGGTGATCCCAATGGTTTGGATCAGGCAAGAAAGATGGGTATTACTACCCTTAGTAATACGACGAATTATGGATTGTCACTTGTGTTAGGAACGGGAGAAGTTCCGCTCCTTCAGATGACAGATGCATATGCTACGTTTGCTGATGAAGGCACCTATCATCCAACAATTTCTATACTTTCAATTAAAGATAAAGATAGCCAAACAGTTTCTGCCCCCACCAATTGGGTGACAGCCGTTTTATCCTTCTTTAATCCTCAGACATGGTTCACGTCTGTAGGAAGTAATGGAGCAACAGAAGCTATGAGCAAAGAAGCTGCCTTCATAATCTCCTCTATTCTATCGGACAATAATGCTCGTGCGGAAGAATTTGGCAGCGCCATGACAATCAATCGACCAGCAGCTGTAAAGACCGGGACAACAGAAGATTTCAGAGATGCATTGACCATTGGGTATACTCCGAGCTTGGTAGTGGGCGTCTGGGTGGGAAATAATGACAATACTCCAATGGATGATGTCGCCGGTTCACTCGGAGCTGCGCCCATTTGGAGAAATATTATGGAGTTTCAACTGATGGGCACACCGATCGAGCATTTTGATATACCAAGTTTCATAGTGAACGAAACTGTTTGCCCGACAGAAACATATAAAAGTTACACAGAATATTTCATTGACGGAACACAACCTGATTCATGCGGACAACCGACCTCATACCCGACCTTTACGCCCGAACCGACTAATGATGCAGGAACACCAACTTCGCAACCGACACTGACCCCAACCGCGCTACAACAACTGCCAACCGCGACACCCTTCGCAACTCCAACCACCCCAGCAGTTCCTACTCTTGTATTCCCAACGGCAAAAATTCCGTGACGTTTGATGAGCAACTATTCAAAAAAATAGTAAGTTTTAGCTGCGCTTGTTCAGCTTGACACTTCTAGTCAAAGCGTATAGAGTAAGAAATATATCCGTAAGAAATTAGTAAGAGCTTATCCATTCTTTTATGAGTCAGAATTTATCTCTCGTTTCACAGGCAGTGAAGACCGGAATTGCATTGACGCAGCCGGAACAACAAAAATATTTTGTTGAAAATCTCTTCACGCTTGCAATAATCCAAAAACAAACCAGTACACGCATCACTATGGACTTACATTACAATCAACTTAATACAGAAGAAATGCCAACTATCGTCTCACTTTTGGAAGAGAATTTGCCTTCGGTTCTCTCTACTATTTGTTACAACGATAAGAATTTGCCATTCAATGAAGAAGTACAAAATACAGAGCTCGGACATCTTTTCGAACATATCTTGCTTGAATATCTTTGTCAGCATAAATTAGCCAAAGGTGCTCGTCGAGCGACCTATGCCGGCAGGACAAAATGGAACTGGACACGAGACCCACTGGGAAGATTTCACATCCATCTCAACTGCGGGAAAAAAGATGCTGATATTTTACCGTTGGCGCTCGAAAAGACAGTCGCACTTATGAAAGTTATTTTGAGCTACAATCAACAGCCGCTTTTTGTAGAAGAGACCGTCGAGCAAACAAATGGTTTAAAAAATGGAGAAAGGAGGTGTGAATAATGTTATTGAAATTTCCTAAAGAGATCTTGAATGTCATGTTTCTTTTGTTCAGAAACTTCTACAGCAACGATACCCTTGCCAAACAACCCGTAGAGAACTACGGAATGCAATGGGCTAAGCAGTATCGCAGGAATCGCTAATAAGTCTTCTTCACCGGAGATAACAAGCAGTTGTTTTTCGTTTGTCTTACTAAAGGCTTCAATAGCTGCATACAAACTATTTACAGCATCTCTTGTGATTGTTCCAGGTTTATTACTTGCCTCCCGGCGTTTTGCTGATTGTGAAAGTGTTTCTTCCTTTACTGGTTCATTTCTTCTGGTTTTTCCATCAATGATACTTACTGCTGCTTGAAAATTATTGAGCGCCAATGACATAGCGACAACATCACCTACGGCAACAATCATTGTTTTTTTATCAGAAAACGTAATGATATCTTCAATACCCGCAAAAACTTTTCCCGATGGAATGCGTAATGATTCGCGCTCATCTTGAGGTAAAATATAAACTTGTTGTCTTTGGAACATTTTTAAATAATTATTTCCATCTCGATCTATCTGACCGCTCCTAATTCGTTGAGATGTTATAACTTCTCCATCTTCTCCAACCACATAGTCAACAGTAACTATAGAAAGTGGAGAAAATCCATGTTTGTTCCGTTCTTCATTTATTTTTTCAACATTAACTTTATTACTTTCCGTAATAAAAACCGCTTCAATGGCTTTATCTGTTAGACTAGTTCCATAAAAATCGTTAATCGGTACAATTTCTGCACGTTTGCTAAACTGATGGTGATTCAAAAACTGAGAAATAGTTGTTTTTCGCGCCCCATAGTCTTCTATGAAATCTGCGTATACTTTATGTTGAAATAGCGCATTGGATGCAACGCCAATGATAACGTGTTCTGAGTCAATGAGTGCTTGTGTAAGTAATTTTTGATGTCCCGTATGGAAACGATCAAATGTTCCACCGACAATCGCGCGCTTGAATTTGTATGCCATACTGCACAGTATACTGAGGAAACAAAAGATAATCAATTATTATCTTCTCCATTCTCACTTTTTGGGTACTTTTGCACCTTTCTTTCGTGCCTCGGAAAGACCAATTGCCACTGCCTGTTTTCGGTTTGTTACTTTGCCACCTTTACCCTGGGGGCCGCTTTTTAACTTACCCTCTTTATATTCATGCATTACTTCTTCAACTTTTTCCTGTGCTTTTTTCCCATACTTTGGCATGATTCCCTCCTTTCTTTCTACTATCTAGTGACATTGTTCATGACGCTTTACCCTCTCGCATAATGAATTGTGCCTCTATCTCTTTAATAATTATAAGTATACATTTAAGAAATTGATTTTCGGTTTTTTAACTAGTCAATTTTACCAAGTGTAGTTCACTTCCAATAAACTGTCTAAGTCTGTCTTCATATTGACTGATGTTGTCAAAAAATTGGTGAATGTCATATTCGAATTGTT
>JBBSGT010000027.1:0-15952 GCA_038253825.1 Candidatus Levyibacteriota bacterium | reverse complement strand
GCATTTCTTACCTGTGGATCACTGATAGTGGTAATGTCGATCTCGGGCAGTTTCATATTGGATATATTACGTTACTCCTTTTTGATTCTCTTGTCAAAATGCATGCCATATTGGCTGGATACGCACAATTGTCTCATAAGAACTTCCTCTTCGCAAATTACTTAAAACTTCTTTCAAGTGATATATTCTGATTCCATGAAAATGTTACTCACCTGGTAAAATAGCGGAGATGCCTATTGAAAGTAGGTTTATCCATCTGTTTTTAAAGATGGTACAATGTCGTGGCCTAGTAACATTTTCATAGATGCTATAATCATTTGGCAAAAAATTAGAAATGTAAATTTAATATTGCATAAAGAAGAAAGTCTAAGGGTAGTTCTTAGATAAAAATTATTATGAGTTTTGAAAGTAGTGCGGGTAGAGGAAGATTTGAAGACATACAAATGCCTGTGCGGGTAATAAAGGATAGATCTCCAACCGCTTTTAGCCGCGATGTTGCTTCTCTACGTGAGAATGCCTTTGGAGTGGTTATAACAACTTCTGGTGCCGAAATAGCTTTAATATCAAAAGCACGCAATTATTCTTCCACGCCATTTGACACGATGGTATCTTTTTTGGACGAGCGTAAATCTGCAATACATGTACTGTCTGATGATGATAGAGAAGATTTTTTTGGGCTTGTAACAGGAGTTGCTCGAGGAATGCGCGAATTATCCGGACTACCAATCGCTATTGGATTAAATCAGCATCCTAACGGTCATCTTCTTCCTTATAGAAACGAAGCCGGGCAAAAAAATAGAGTTCAGACATTACAGCCTCTTCATGTGCATGTTTATGAAATTGGGAATTATGCTGATAAAAAACAACGTATGGGTAATTTAGACAAAGAAGAACAGACGGATATTTCTGACCCATTGCTAAAGTTAAGTGGAGAAATTTTACAAGCAGAGTTATCACAATCAGCATCATTACTTAATGCAGGAGCCAGTTTCGATTTGCGTACAGATGCACTACCTTTGGGACTTCATGTTGTTTTTCCGATCGGCGTCGATCAGTTTTTGACAGAATATTCTGAATTATTGGCGCAAATGCAAGACCAAGCACTCCATGTGTATGGACAGCTTGCAAATGTATTTACACAGCCAACGGGACCGGCCATGCATTTATTATCCATTGATCAAAGACGAGAAAATATGGATGTTTTTTTAGATACAACACCTTACGCATTGCCAGGCAATTCGGAAACAGCACTTCGTTGGTTGGCTAACAATATAAAAGATGTTAAAGATGTTCCAAGTCATCATACTTTTGTAAATGGTTTTGCAGTGACGTATACAATTATGGATAAGGGAAACGACACAACATTAGTCAACATACATCCTCGGCTTATGTCTAGAGGAAATAGTCCGGATTCATTAGGTATTTATAAAGAAAATACTTCAGAAGAAACAGAAGCTGATATATTGGGGAAAATTGATTTCTATAATGATTTACTTGAAAATTTACATCCAACATGGCATCCATTATCCGGACCTTTTCTTATTGCAAAAACTGTTATGTAGTATATAAATGTAAATTATGGGAACGAATTTATTATTTAGACATGGGAAAGTTAGAACAAGACGAGATACTGCCGGAAGAGTATTAGTTCCTTCTCAGGATGAACCTCTTTCAGAGGAAGGAATCAAAGGTGCCCGGGGAGTTGTCAATCATCTTAATAGACACAATATACTAGTAGCGCAAATCATTACTTCTCCTACCGAAAGAGCATCCCAGTTTGCAGGTCTTATAAGATTAGGTTTAGAAGTTCCTTTATATGTCCGCGATGATCGATTAAGATGTCTTGCTCAACCTCCCCCTGAATGGGAAGGGCAGCCAAAAGAAGAATGGGAGCAAACATCAGGTGTAAGAGTAAAACCTCCTTCTCAAGAAAGAATAGATGATTTGCAAGACATATTAAAGGAACTGACAGAAGGAGGAGATGATGGGGGTACGCTGCTAGTTACCCATGGATATCCTGCACGAATTATTCTTTTTCTTTTAGATCAAGGTACCGCTCCTCTTGAGAGAATTCCAACCCTTGATGAAACAAAAGCATTGTATCCGTTGGATAGGTCAGAAGGGTGGGCATTTGAAAAAGATAGTTCAGGATTATTAGTTAGAAAAGAGAAAATTAGACTGAAAAGTGGATCAGATATTGAAAACCATAACAGCCATAGTTTCAAAGAACATGGCTAAATTATCAATAAAACATTATTAAGAGCGGACGATGGGAATTATTCCGAGCATCTCATTATACAGTTATTGTCTCATTTTACCAACTGAATGGTTTTATTTCAAACTAAGGAAAATTTCATATAAATATCCTAGCGATGTTGCTTAATCTATCTCCTATTAATGAATGCAGGTGATTTGGCACCCCGCCGCAGTGGTAACGTACAACAACGAAAGCTACCGCCGGTTTTTGGTGCTTTATCGAATTTCAGCGAAATAACTCGAAGCCCGATATCTTGCAAAGCTTCATTGACTCTTCCAGCTGAATGACGCGAGATAACGGTATTTGGCGACAGGGACAAAACATTGATTGCAAGTTGCTGTTGCTCTAACCGAAGAGGAAGCGGCGGATTTACTTGCTGCCTCATATCCGAATCCTTACATGTCTTATAATTTTCAACTAACTCAAGAAGCACATGATAGATGGCCTCATTTAAGAAAAGAACTTAAACCATATATTGTTTCAAGGCAACAAAAGCCACGTTATTGGCAGTTACTGGCTGAATAAAATCACGAACAGGAATCGCTGGGGCTTTCAAATCCTCACTAAATATCAGTGGGCTAGTGCCAGCTGAAAGTCCTCTAGATACTTTAACTATTACAATAGTTTGCCAGGAATCAAGGCTCTTGTTATTGAAGAGTACATTGTTAGTCGTAATTGAGATTAAATGTGTAGAATATAAACAAAGTTATTACTATAATTTTCTAAACAAGTTCATTCTCTCCCCTCCTTCTTTTTGAAATGGGAGATAGCAGCAATCAGTGCACTTCTCTCGATAGGATCAATTTGAGTGGTCAAATAAGTTCGAACATCGTCCCAGATGGTGCAAATAAAAGATTTAACATATTTGTCGTAGGGATTATTCACAAACAGTTCCTGTATGTTTTGAAAATGAGAAAGCATAAGTTATTTAGATATACCGAGAAGAAGATTGATAAGAAATTGCAGAAAAAGTTGGAGAATATTTGTTTGATTATTACTTGGTGTTCCTAATAGCGGTGTTTGTGTAGGTGATACAGAAATGCCAACATCAGTTGGCGAAGGAGTTGAGACAACAGGTACCGTAACAGAAGGAATTTCTGTTGGACTAATGGTGCCTGTCTGACTAGCCACTGGTGTTGGACAGTTACCAAGACAATTAAACCCGGATGTAATTGAAGTGGGTTGAGGTACTTGCGTGGGGGCGGAAGTTGCTGCTGGAGTTCCAGTTGTTTTTTGCCAAACCCTTAAATAATCTATATCCATTTCTGAAGGAAATGGCGTACTTGCATCTGGAGCACCATTAAGAGGTGGCCAGGAACCGCCAACAGAAAGATTGGCAATAATATAAAATGGATGATTTTGGATAGCTGCAGGATCGGTAACAGTATTACCCATTTTCTTCCCGTCAACATACCAGCTTAGACCATTTGGTTCCCAATCCAGGCCAAACGTATGATATGTTGCAGATGCATCAGAAATTGTTGCTACTTGGGAAGAACAGGGATGTCCACACTTTCCACCTGATCCACTCCAATGTACTGAAAAATGATACTCACTTGGATTGTTCCCAGGAATTTCAAAATTGTCATACTCACCACTTCCCGGCCATGTACCATATTTTTTCTGATCAGGAAGTTCCCATAAAGAAGGCCACAACCCATTCCCCTTGGGAATTTTTACCCGTCCTTCGTAGTAGCCATAGGTATATTGAAAGCTTTTATACGTAGGTTGATTATAATTAAATACATTTGGGCCGGTACTGACCATACCGGACAAAATCTGTCCATTTTGTTTTGTGGTAATAAGATGCAGGATTCCGCTGGAAACAACAACATTCGGATTATTAGGCATAATATTATATTTTTCTTGCTCGTTATTGAAAGGATTACAGGAACTAGCGAAAGAAGGATTGCACATAATCCATTTTGTAAGATCTAAAGCATTTTCATTAAATTCATCACTAAATACTATTTGCCATCCACCGGCTTGTCCCACTGGCTGGGTATTTGCAGGGTAGGTCGGATCAACATTGAAATTTAATACACTCGCTAATATATTTGTTGTCTGTCGTTTTTGCTGGAAGATAATCGTTACGATAAGGCTGATAAAAAGCACAATAATTCCCAATGCAGTAACGAAAGATTTAGCTATGTGCTTTTCTTTTTTTCTACTTTTCTTCATGAGAACTATATCAACTCTTACAAAAATAAGATAAATAGTCAACTACCTAATCGCTGCGCGCGCCCGACTCTATGACAGCAGTCCAATCGGGAGGTGAATTGTCAAGGGCGATGAAGCGTATGTGGAGGCGTGTATTTTACCCTTGGCAAGAGGAGCCGAAGGGGCCCCTAAAAAAATCTTATGGACACTATAATTTCTCCATTAAGAATCCTAAAGCATGCATATAACAACAAGGGAATACTGGAAATTAGCATGACGGATAAAGATAAAGTGAAATATATCCAAATTTGCATTAGTATGATATAGTAACTGAGCAAAGAAGGTAGAGCGATTACTCCATAAATGCACTTTTATTATTAAATAGTAAAACTATAAAATACTGATGAAGAAAAACATATTATTATTACTGAGAAGGACAAAGCAGAAAATTATTCAAATTATTTATTCAGCACTTGCTTTAGCTGCTGTCATACTGTTTGCTTTATGGTGGTTTAATCCTTCACATATACCCCATAATTTTACCGGTATTTCCAGTCTCTTTGATATTATCCTCTTTATCTTAGTGAGCTATATTATTTGGCATCCAATTATTATGGATATATTGGCCTGGACTGTTTCTTCACATATTAGGGATATACGCCAACAAAAACCTGTACCTGGGTTTAAAGTAGCTTTTATAACAACGATTGTTCCGAAATCAGAACCAGTTGAGCTATTACACAAATGTCTCCCTGCTATGGTAAAAGCAAAATATGAACATGATACATGGCTTTTAGACGAGGGGAACAATGAAGATGTAATAAGGATTTGTAAATTTTACGGAGTAAAACATTTTAGCAGATACGGAATAAGCGAATATAATACCCACGGAGGAAAATTTACTAAAACTAAAGGAGGTAATCATAATTCTTGGTATGAGACTTATGGAAATTACTACGACTTTGTTGCTCAAGTAGACACGGATTTTGTACCGAAACGGAATTTTCTCACCAAAACCTTAGGATATTTTAGAGATCCAAAGGTTGCGTTTGTGGGTACACCTCAGATATACGGGAATGTAAAAGACTCATTCATAGCTTTAGGTGCTGCTCAACAGCAGTTTAATTTTTATGGTGCAGTTTTACGTGGACTAAGTGGTATGGGTATGAACCTGCTTATTGGAGCAAACCATATAATCCGTGTTGCTGCCTTTAAAAAGGTAGGCCATTATACGGCACATATTACAGAAGATTTAGTAACAGGAATGAAATTACATGCAGATGGGTATAAAAGCGTATATGTTCCAGTTCCATTAGCAGTTGGTGAAGGGCCGTCAACCTGGGAATCATATTTTAATCAACAATTACGGTGGGCGTATGGTTGCATTGATATTTTATTTCATCATAGTTTTAAACACTTTAAAAAGATGGGATTACGCCAATCTCTCTATTATTTTTTTCTCCAACAACATTACTTTTCAGGACTTGCGATGGCATTGAGTCTTATCCTCTTAATTTTATATTTTCTTTTTGGGTTTCGAGCAGCAGCTGTAGATACGTTTCAATTCTTAGTCTTTTATTCCTTAGTATTATTGATCTGTTGGTTAATGTCTCTATGGCTACAGCGCTATGATGTTCATCGAAATAGAGAAGGAAAATTATATCTTGCAGGCAAGGTAATTAGCATTGCTGCTGGGCCAATATGGTTTTTAGGATTTTTGACTGTATTAACTGGGAAACGTTTGGTATATAAAGTAACACCCAAAGGTGAGAATGAAAGTAAAGTAAAAATTTCTTTAGGAGTATTTATTCCGCATATAGCCTTCGCGATAATAGGAATTATGGCCTTGATCTCATCATTTTTTACGCATCGGCAAACTTCCGTTATGCTATTTTGGGCATTTAGCTCAGTTGCGTTAATGCTGACTGTTCCATTTATAGAGAATATTGCTCATGCATTATCAAAGATATATTTTAAGATATATACTTATGTCCAAAAAACGTATTTTCAAACAAATACATCGGAGTATGCTTTAGAAGGTGCTCATAGTTTTCACGCCTCTAGTAAAAAATCCTTAAAGAGAGAAGGATTAAGTGATTATATATTTTTAGGTACCGTTACTTTATTATCATGCATTTTATACGTTTTTAAACTAGGTTTTTATAGTGATGATTGGTCTTTCTTGGGAAATTTTATTCTCTCCCCGAATCAATCTCTTATCGGTCTTTATCAAACTGCTACCACGCCAAATACTTTTATGCGACCTGTCCAAAATCTGTATGATGCAGTTTTGTTTTGGCTATTCGGAATGCAACCCTTAGGGTACCAATTAGTTAACGTAATCGTATTTATATCTGTAATCTTACTGTTATATATAATACTGAAGCAATTACAGATTCCTCGAATAATCGCAGTAACTTCAGCGTTAATATATGGCTTATTGCCCAATTACGCTACTGATCGTTTTTGGTATGCAGCCTTTCAAGTTAACATGAGTATGCTTTTATTTTTACTCAGTACATATGCTGGACTAAAGGCCGTGTCTCAGAAGTCCACAAAAATATTTCTTTGGAAAATTATAAGTCTTTCAAGTTTGGTTATTAGCGTTCTCAGTTATGAAGTTGCCATTCCATTAGTTCTATTAAATATAATACTTTTTTGGAATCCAGTAGAACAATTTAAGAGAACCAAAAGCAGTGAAAAATATTCGCTTCAAAATCATGCTGTCTTTATCACACTCAACATTATAGTTTTATTATATCTTGCAATCTTTAAAATAAAAACAACAACACGATTAGGAAGTTTCAACTATCCCAAAGATGTAATTTATTTGATTATCTCTATTTTCCATACAAACTTTGGTACATTAGGACTAAAACTTCCTTATATCTGGGGAGAAATTATTTCCCAATATGCCAATCCGTCCTTCCTTGTTGCTACATTTATTTTGTACTTACTGATTTTCTTTTATCTTTATTTTAATATCTCCAAGGAAATATTCCCAAGTAGGAGATATTTGCGTAACTTTACTCTCATGGGTATTATTATCTTTTTGCTTGGCTATGCTATATTCTTTACTAATGACAAGGTGGGATTTTCACCAACAGGTATTGATAATCGTGTTACAATCGTTGCGGCCATAGGAATTGCTTTTACACTTGTGGGCGCTCTTGGGTGGATCAGTAGATTTTTAATGCCAGAAAAGTTTTTGAGTTGGTTTTTCTGTGTTCTTATTGCAATTTTAGGAGCGGGAGGATTTCTTATAATTAACACCCTTGCATTTTTTTGGGTTTCAGCATATTCACAAAGTCAAGGAATATTAGCAGATATTCGCTATTATTTTCCTAATGTGCCTAAACACAGTACACTTATTCTAGATGGAATTTGTCCATATTCGGGGCCTGGTATTGTCTTTGAATCGCAGTGGGATTTGAAAGGCGCATTACAAACAATATATCATGATCCAACATTGCAAGCTGATATTGTTACACCAAGAATGAAAGTAATCAATAAAGACATTGCCACAGAAATCTATACCTTTCAAGCGCGCTACCCTTATAAGAACCTTTTTATCTTTAACTTTAAACAAAAAAAAGCATATCCTATACTCAATGAGAATATGGCAAATGCTTACTTTCAAGAATTTAACCCTGATTATACCAATAATTGTCCCCCATCTTCCGCTGGGAATGGGGTAACTATTTTTTAAAAGAAACTAGAAACTGAAAAGACATAAATAGTAGTGTATGAAAAGTAAAAATAACATTGTAGTAATTATTATTATCTTGCTTTCGTTAGGTCTCATTATGCTTGCAAGAACTTTGCATAATTATTCTCATCCGGAAACAAGTCAACAAAAAAATATAACACTTGGAGCATGGACGGAAGGATTATATGATGCATCAACTCGAACATTACATCCTGAAAAATTATTACAGTTTGAGCAATTAGTACATAAAAAACTAACCATAGCCCATTATTATATTGGTTGGGAATTCTTAGCTAATCCTATTCTTAGTACACAATTTGAAACTCTTCGGTCTTATGGATGGGAACCCATGCTTGATGTAAATCCATATTATTTCCCTGAATGTCCAGCGTCTAAACTTCCTATATATAGAGCTATAGCCGAAGGGAAATGTGATAAGTTTCTCCATAAAGCTGGAAAAAACTTGAGCAAAATAAAACAACCCTTCTACCTTGTATTTGCATGGGAAATGAATAATAAGGATAATATGTGGAGCATTCCTAATACAGGTAGCACTCCAAACGACTTTGTAGCTGCATGGCGTCATATTCATACTATTTTTAAACAAGAAGGAGCAAGGAATATCAAATGGGTATTTTGTCCTAATGTTCCTGATGTCGGTAATATCCCTTATACAAAAATCTATCCAGGTAGTGATTATGTTGATTGGATAGCTCTTGATGGATATAACTGGGGAACAACGCAATCATGGAGTCACTGGTATAGCTTTTCAGAAGTTTTTACAGGTTCGTATAAGAAACTTACAAACATTGCCCCAAATAAGCCAATGATGCTTGCTGAGGTTAATACAACTGATAAAGGGGGCAGTAAAGCTGACTGGTACACAGTTATGTTCACAAAACAAATCCCTGACAATTTTCCAAGAATCAAAGCAATAATCATTTTTAATGAGGATAAAAGTAAGCAAGAACAGGTAAATTGGAAAGTAGATATTACCCAGAGTAGTTTAAGTGCGTTTATTAACGCAATTCATTCAAGTTTTTATTAGAATTTTTCTTAGATATTCATCAAAATAGTATATAAACTATCTCTGCAAAAAGTTTTTATATAGTTTATATCATTGAACTGAAACTTATACTATTCTAAAATAGAGCGATACAAAAACATAAACCACAGGAAGAGAAGGAATTAAATTTTATAGATCTCTTTGTTCCTTTAACAATTGTGAATGCGATTCATTTTATTGTTATTATTGACTTCATTTATACAAGATGCAGTAATTCGTAGACTTGAAATTATTGGAGAAGTAGTAAAGCGACTACCAAGAATTTCGAGAACAGCATCCTGAAACTGAATGGAAGAAAGCAACCGGCATGAGAGATATTTTAAATCATATGTATGAAGATGTCGATACAGATCCGGTGTGGTTGACAATTATTGAGGTACTACCACCATTTAAATTACAAAATGAAGCCTTGCTTAAACCAAGGGAAGTGTAATATACGTAAATTATCAAATTAAATATAAAGACACGTTATCACGTCTCGGACAGCCTAAATAAAGAAATAAGATTCTCTAAACTAATTCATTGCTTTCCTCTTTCCTTTACATTTAGTAAATCCATGGTTGTAAAAAGTAGCTTCATTGTATAAAATAGAGGGTGCTAATTTGGGAAGAGACCGGTTGCTATGCATTCGTTTTTGAAACCAGTTCATTCGCTCCCCTCCTTTTTTTTAAAGTAGGAGATAGCAGCAATCAGTGCTCTTTTCTCAATTGGATCAATTTGAGTTGTTAGATAAGTTCGAAGCTCGTCATAGATGATCTCTTAGAACAAGATGCAAATAAGTATAAGCGGATGTGGTGAAATGGTATACACGCTACCTTGAGGTGGTAGTGCTCGCAAGGGCGTGGAGGTTCAACTCCTCTCATCCGCACATGAAGCTAAAATTCTCTATTATTAAAACCATCTCTAGTTTTTGAAGCTGAAATGGTTTAAGTCCGCTCTTTTTATAAATTTAGTTTACAACTATTTGACAACTTAATATCCATATAAAGAGGCTTTAGTGCCTGTTTTTGTACTAATAGATAAATCTATTTTTTACTTAACCCAAACCACATGCTGGTAAACACTTTTTAACTATACCTGGTGTTATAATAAAACCATGGACAAAATGCAAATATTGAAAGTCGTAGTTGGAAGCCAAGCTCATGGCTTAGCAACAGCAAAAAGCGACATCGATTATCGAGGAGTTTTCGTCATACCAACTTCTGAGATGTTGAAACTCGGTAATAAAGTGCATTTTACCTCCTGGAACGAGGGATCAGATGATGATACCTCTTGGGAATTAGGACATTTTCTTAATCTGGCCATTCATTGTAATCCCACTATCCTTGAAACATTTCTTGCACCTCTTGATGAAAGGTCTCCAATAACTAATTATGGGAAAGAACTAAGAGAGCTTTTTCCTTCGGTTTGGAATAGTACGGACGCCAAAGATGCATTTATCGGGTATGGGATTAATCAACGAAAAAAATTTCTAGAGAATAAAGATAACCGTCGAGCCAAATATGCATGCGCGTATTTAAGAGTTCTCTATAACGCAACAGAACTACTGGAAAACGGTATTTTTTCAGTTGATATGAGCAATACACCGATTTTTGAAACATTAAAAAAATGGCGAAACGACGAATTTGAGATGGGAGAAGTAGTTCAAATAAGTGAAGAGTGGAAAGAAAAAATTGAAAAAATTTATTCTGAAAAACCTAAAAAGGAAGCTGATCTTAAAAAGATAAATAATTTTTTGCTAAAAGTACGAAGAGAATGCTGGGTATGAAAGCTATCATTTGTGACATAGATGGAACATTAGCAGATAAGGGAACACGTTTCCCCTTTGACTATGAAAAAGTCGATCAAGATACGGTAAAGCAGGCTGTAGCTGAATCAATACGACTCTTTCATGTGGCAAGATATAAAATTATAATCTTTTCAGGAAGAGAAGATATAAGTGAAGAAAAAACAATAGCTTGGTTACAAACTAATGATATTCCCTATGAAGCACTTTACATGCGCAAAGCCAAAGATTTTCGTAAAGACGCAGTTATTAAAAAAGAATTATATGAGAAATACGTAATGGGAAAATATGAAGTATTATTTGTTTTGGATGATAGAGATCAAGTCGTTGAAATGTGGAGAAAAGATCTAGGGCTCCCCTGTTTCCAAGTTGATTACGGTAATTTTTAGAGAGTCATATCCTCTCGTATCCAGTATTTTTCTGCTTAAAAAAAGTACTTGACAAATAGGTAGTATATAGGTACTATATGGGTAGTTCCATTTAGCATATGTTTAAACCCTATTTTACCATCACTCCCAAAATAACAAAAGATATTGAATTAATTGGCCAAGTTTTTGGTTATTTCAAAGTTATCAAACTTCCTGAAGGTTACAGAAAAGAACTCATTTCAAAAGTTACAGCAGAAACTGTTCACGCATCAACAGCAATAGAAGGAAATACGCTTACTGAAAGACAAGTTGCAGAGGTATTACAAGGAAAAAAAATACATGCGGAGGAGCAAGATATTAATGAAATTGTCAACTATAATAGAGCACTTGAATATATTGAGAAACGTATAAAGAATACTAAAGAGCTTGTCATATCAGAAAAGCTTATTAAAGAAATTAATACACTTATTCTTAAAGACATACAAGATGATATTTCAGGATCATATAGAGTAGAGCAAGTACTTGTCGGTGATTATTTACCTCCTGAGCATTTCAAAGTATCCCCTTTAATGTCTGAATTTGTTCAATGGATCAAAACTCCTCAGCCCCCTTCTCTATCACCTATTCTTTATACAGGTATAACACATTATCAATTTGTAGCAATTCATCCTTTTACTGATGGTAATGGAAGAACGACACGTATTTTGACAACACTAATGCTTGCACTCAATGGATACGATATGACCAGCTTATTTGCTCTTGAAAGTTATTACAATAGAAACAGAAAAGCATACTATGAAGCACTCAACTCAGCAGATAAATATAGAACAAAAGGTGAACCTGATTTAACCAGGTGGCTTGAATATTATGTAGAGGGAATGCTTATTGAAGCAGAACGAGCAAAGTCACGAATAGAAGCATTACAAGAAAAGAGCAAAGCTGTAAGGGACAAAGTTTGGTTAAGTGACACGCAGACTAAGATGCTGAAGCTTACAATAAAACAAGAAACAGTTAAAACAGCAGATTACTTACAAGTTTCAGGATTAAGTAGAAAAGGCACATATAATGCTTTAGAAAAGCTAGTCCAAGAAGGGCTTATAAGCAGAAAAGGAACGAATAAAGGAGCATATTATACAATTACGGAAAAAGGATTAGAGTATCGATAAAAAGAGCGTAATTGAAGATAGTCTTTCTGTATTTGATAATCGTCTCGTAAGCGTCTATTTTACATCTAACGATCATTTATGAAGAAATTTATGCTAAAAATTGTTGATAGGACAGGTTATACCATAAGTAATATCAAAGAGGCACTTGATGAAAAAAACTTTGCTGTGTTTGCAAAATGGATGTCAGGACAAACTGCCGGAATATATAAGGGTGAAAGCATCGTATATCGCCATGATTTCGAGCGATTTCTTAAAGGATTACCGCCACTAGATTAAGAAGAAAATTATTTAATTTCCTCATTCTCTTGTTTTTAATAATTGTTCAAATGTATAACAAATTTATTTTGTACTTTATTAAGTAGCTTTTGATCAGCTGTCAGAAGCTTAATTTGCAAATACTCTGCCAAAGCAATATAGGTAGCATCGTATGAGGATATATCGTGTTTGATGGCTATTGCTAAGGTTTTTTCCATGAGAAATTCTGATGAATAGGTAACGAAATTAAGCTGTAAGAAAGCTTTATATACTTCTGCCGCATCATTTTCATCAATCCTGTATTTTTTAACTGCAGTTTTTAAAAGATTATTAATCTCATAATAAAGCAGTAATGGAATAGCCACAGAAATTTTATTACTGGTAAATGCTTCTTTAATTATGAGTGCATTATCACTATCGTCTTCCACGAAGAACCATTTCGCAATGACTGAGGAATCAAGGATGAGCTTAGTTCTATTCACTTTTGTTCGGATTGACTTGCTTGAAGTAAATTACTTAGATTAATATTTTTCTTGACCATTCCTTGACGAAAATCATCTATTTTTCTCATTGATTCATTTGCCTTATTAAGGTCTGTAATATGTTTATATCCTAATGCAAGTGTTTCATTAATAACATCTTGCAAAGATTCACCTTTGTTAAACGCAAGTATGCGAGACTGATCTAGTAAATCTTTTCTGATACGAAGTGTTGTTCTTACCATTGTTTGCATTTACTTAGAATACTAAATTGTCATCCAGATGTCAAGATGCTTTAATCCTTGATATCTTTAAACAAGAGGGTTTTGATTGGAGCTGTATTTGGAATGAAAATTGTTGAAAAACCATGCTCCAATCTCTGATACTATCCCAAATTCATCTATCATTGGGTTTGATACAGCGAAACGGTGGTGCACTAGAAGCTAAGTTTTTCTTTAATTTAATAATATCAGGTTTTTTGAAGCTAAAATGGTTCAAGTCCTCCGAGCTATTTTTCGATTAAGTAATGACGTGATCCAAATGTAATAGCTAAATAAGTGTCTCAAAATATCGTTTAAGTAATACCTTTTAATATTGGGTTACATTTGTTAAAATTGTCTACTATGAGTTTAGCTGAGGTTAGAAAATTTACCTATAGACCAGAAATTCCCCTAGTAGTACTTCCGAGTGAGTATTATCCACGGGGAAGCAGCAGTCCATCTTCAACAGAGACTACCCACAAGCGAGGGGATGATCCTATCCCGCCTGAAAATCATGCTCGTATTCAACTCGACCGCTCTATTGGAATCGTCAATTATTTATATCAAATAACTTTTGGTCATAATAAAACCCCACTTCAAACAGCAACCGATATAGCAAGGAGGAACGGAATTGTAGACCTTTTGGATGTGGGATGTGGCACTGGTAATACAGTACGAACTTGGGGGATGTCAGTTGCAAAGGCAGCAGCACTAGACATTGAAAATGTAAGCATGACTGGCGTGAGTTTATATGATTATCGCAATGAAAGTAGTTATCCTGCCACACTTGGAGCACATAGAGATGGCACTGTGAGATATATCGTTGGAGATGCAGCAAATATGAAAGACATCGATGATGCCTCCAAGGACGTTGTACTTGCAAACGCCTCACTTATCTATAGTGAAGATCCGGTCGCATGGATGGAAGAAATGTTACGTGTTACGAAACCGGGCGGCGTACTCTATTTTGATCTTAGTGAGGATCAAAACATATCGAATACTCCTATAATGGAATTCCTTTTTGAAAAAGCTGATCATGGACACGTATTTGATAATATGCCGGTAAACATTTATTCTCAGAATAGTCAGCCTGAAAGACACATAACAAAGACATTTTGTAGACTTGAAAAACCAGTTAATTAAACTTGTATTCATCCACTTGCATATATAATTGAAAAACTTACAAAGTAAGGCTATGACTATTGAAGAACAACTAGAGAAATATTTTAATGTAACGAATGCGGTGTGTACATCGCTTAATACGCTTGCAAACGATGCCATATCTATAGAGACTCCAGATAGTCATTTTGCTTTGAAACTTTATAATCCTGCCTCTCGGACTATTGATGAGGTGCGATGGGAACTAGAACTTACGCTGCATCTTCTTCAAAGAGGAGCTCCTATAGCAAAACCTTTACATGGCAAAAATGGATATGTTGAAACATTTATCGTCGATGGGTGTGAGCGTACTGTTGCTCTTTTTGAATGGGCGCCAGGAGAAAAACCAAGGCCGCAAGAGAGTACATATACTCTGCTTGGAAAAGCAGCCGCGCAAATACATCAAGCTGCTGACAGTTTTACTTCTTCATTGCCTCGTGAGATATATGATGCGAAAGAGCTTATCGATGAACAACTCCATAGGATGAAAGATCCACTTGTGCAAGCAGGTAAATTGTCAGAAGTGAGTGCTTTAGGTGAGCGTATGAAACAAATACTTAAAGATTCTTCACTAGACTATGGTATTTGCCATATGGATCTTACTTTGGATAATGTTCATAGGGATAAAGATAATCTTACAGTGTTTGACCTAGATAGTGCAGGTGCATGCTGGAGAGCGATTGAACCATATGGAGTACTGAAGTTTTCGGAGAAAGCTTTCAACGCATGGCTTAAGGGTTATCGTTCTTTTCGGTCTTTTAGCGCTAAGGATGAGAGAGCTGTTTATGCGTTTGTTATCATAGGCGAGATACGGAATGTTGTTTGGAAACTTGGCCTAGCGAAATCTTCTCGAGGAGAACCTCTACTTAAACCTTCAGATTTGCCAGCTGTAGTTCGTGAGTGGTTAGATTGGGAACGAGACCGTAGATGGCATAATACATTTTGTGCATAAGTATATAGAACCGGTGCAGAGGTTTTTGAGGGCAACAAAAAAGCAGAGAACAGGGTACTATTAAATTTGTGAACCAAACAGTACCTTTTTATGTCTCTGCTTCTGTGCCAATCATAGCAAAGGAGGCGATGCAATACAAAGAACAAATTAAAACGAGTGAGTTGCTAACGAAAATTCGTATTATCAGATATGTTTTGAAAGAGCATATACCGGTTGTGGAGGTAGCCAAAAGCTTTTCCTGTCATAGGAATACCATCCACAATATTATCCGGGCCTTTGAAAATCTGATCAGAGAAGAGGATCAACTGTTGCTTCTCAAGCCGGGAGAGCAATGCT
>JBBSGT010000026.1:0-16213 GCA_038253825.1 Candidatus Levyibacteriota bacterium | reverse complement strand
AAGCATCGTGGAGTTTGAAACATACGCGCTACAAAACCCTGCACTTATTCAGAAATCCCAAACTGATCAAAAAACGAAAAGAATCATTGAAGACCGTTTCTATTTACCTTTCGATGCACAAAATGTATTGACATATTACCGTATAGCGTTGACGTTGAATATACAAATAACGCTGTTGCTGATAGAATGATAGTTTATAGATATAAAAGCCCCAAAGAATGGTATCTTTTCCATACCTACGGAGCAGGTATTGCTGTACAAAAACTAATAAATGAGTATTCCCGTCTAGATTGGCTAAACTATCCTTTTGAAGCCAATAAAACGTATCATTATGATATAGACTTTATAGGAGATAAAGTTACTCTTTACATAAATGACGTGAAAATTGGCGAAATAGCAGATACTCCTCCTACTCTTGAAGGTGCTACGATTGCATTATCAGCATTTGTAGGTGCGGATCCTGATTCAGAGGTATGGTTTGATAATATTAAAGTTACAAGGATTGATTCTGCAATTGATCTTCCTGTTCCATATTTCAACCAGAATGCTCTTCCTTGGGGACCGAGTGAATATGATAGTACGAATAGTTTGGGGGTTTTTGGGGGAAATGCGAGTATGGACAGATGGGGATGTGCAGTGACATCAATTGCTATGATACTTAACTTTAACCACATAACACAATTTGCAGATGGCACGCCTATCAATCCTGGAACTTTAAACGATTGGCTTAAAACTGCATATGATCCAGATCCAAAACACCCTCTTAGAGGTTATTCTTCTGGATTTGGGAGTAATGGATGGTATTCATATATTAATTGGCCCATCATAGGTTATTTAACAGAGAATTTAGTTAAAGCTGGTAAAGCGCCATATGATCTTGAATATGATGCCAGCTCACAAAATAAAGACCAAATATTGGATGGTATTGTAAATGGCAATAGTTTGGCTAAAATACCTAGTATTCTTCATGTAAAGAATTCGCAAACATTGGGACATTATGTCGTTGCAAAAGGACAAACAGCAGATAAAATACTTACTATCAATGATCCTGAATGGAATTATCCGGATCTAACCTCATTTAACAATACCTATGATGAGGTTCGTCGTTATATTCCCTCTCATTCTGATCTCAGTTATATAAATGCAGTTGTAAATCCTGATATCGAGATTTTGCTTACCGATGCTCAAGGAAGAAGAACAGGTAAGCTAGTCACAGAAGGTAAAGTGCAAGAATATCATGAAATTCCTGATGCAATATATGACTTTGAACCTCCTCTCTCAAATCCTAATAGTGCTGGTACGGCAGAAGAACTTGGTACTGGTGTAAATGAGCTATTATTCAAGAAGCCTGATACGGGAGAATACACTTTGACTCTATCTAGTTCTAAGAATAGCTATTATACAACTAATATTGCAGCCTATAATAGCGAGGGAGTGCCTACCCTTGAAAAATACATGGGAATATTGTCACAAGAAAGTAGTCACAACTATTTACTTTCTTATGACAAAATAACAAATTCATCAATACATAATGAAATCACCTACCAATCTACCCTTCAAGATATCAATAGTGCTGAGAAGCAGGGACTTATCCAGCATGGGTTGGCTCAGAGTTTGTCTTCAGAGATTAAAAATGATGAGGAAAATGAATCGAAGAATAAAAATGCAGCGACACAACATCTTGAAAATGGTCTGAATGATTTGGAGAAGAATCAGAACAATGAAAAAAACATCTCTCCGACCGCTTACGAAATCCTTCACTACGATTTCACGACACTTCATGATGCTCTGCAATAAACATCAACACACTCCTCTAGTTAGTGAGCTTTTATATACGAGATCATATCTTGAAGAGAAATAGGATCACTGAAAAAAATGGTATATCTTCTATAGTATTTCTGTGAATTAGGATTTCCCGCTGGAGCACGAGGATGTATTCTGTGTTTTATAGCCACACCTCGTAGTATTCCATTCTTCTCTAGAGAGTGATTTTTGATAGTAGACTTTATGATTACAGATAGTAATGGGCAACAAATTGGTAAATGGTTCTCACAGGAACATATGGTGGAGTCTGGCGGGTCTTGTGGTTTGGGCGTGGGCATTGTAAAATACAATAATATGGGCCAAAATGCCTTAAGAGTTTCTGTAGTTATTCCGGTATATAACGAAGAAAAATATATTGGTGCGTGTCTGGAAAGCCTCATGCATCAGATAGAACCATCTGACGAACTAATAGTCGTCAATAATAACTCTACAGATAATTCAGTAAAAATTATCAAAGAATTCCCGGTAAAACTCGTGCATGAAAAACAACAAGGAATGACGCCTGCCCGAAACCGAGGCTTTAATGAAGCTCAATATGATATCATCGCCCGCACAGACGCAGATACAATCCTTCCGAAGAACTGGGTAAAACGAATCAAAAAAAGTTTTGCAGCTGACGAAAATCTGGTCGCACTCTCCGGACCTGCAGAATTTTATGATTTGCCCGAACTGCTACAGAACAGGCATCTGCAAACCAAAGCAACATGGATCCGTGTCATCATATCATATAATAGAGTAGTCAAGCGGGTTCTCAAACATGATTGTCTCTATGGACCAAATTATGCATTTCGTAAAGTAGCTTGGGATCAAATCAAACAATCCGTCTGCCTCAATGATAAAGATGTCCATGAAGATCTCGATTTATCAATCCATTTAGCACCTCTTGGAACAGTAAAGTTTTATCGAAACCTGGTGGTCAGTTCTTCTGCTAGACGATGGAAAAAACCTGAAGCTCATCTCGAATATCTTTATCGCGGATTAAAATCTATTCGCAGACATAAACAAATAGGTACACGCGAGCAAAGTAGATTAATTATGAAAAAACTTGTTTCGAAAACCTTCTTTCTCAACCGGTTATAATGGCAAGATTAGCCTTGCCCCACCTCATAAAAATCAAACACATATTGCTCACTATACTTTTCTTGGAGTCTGTTATGGTATAATTGAGAGACATTATGAACGGTAGTTCTTCACGTAAGACACAATCGGACAACAAACCACTCATATCTGTCGTCATACCTGCCTACAATGAGGAACTATACCTTCCAGGCTGCCTTGAGGCGCTCAAAAAGCAAACCTACCCGCACAATAAATTTGAAATTATTCTCGTTGATAACAATTCAACTGATAAAACAGCTGCTATAGCTAAAGCCGCAGGTGCTACGGTAATTATTGAAAAAATACAGGGACACGTTTTTGCTCTCAGTACTGGCATGCAAAAAGCTAAGGGAGATATTATCGCAACAACTGATGCTGATACAAAGGTCAATAAGGATTGGTTAACAATCATCGAGCGCGTCTTTCAAGATGAAGAGGTTGCTGCTGTGACCGGTCCTGCTTGGTACAATTCTCAATCGAAGATGAAGCGCTACCTCGTTAAGTATTCATATTACGTCTATCTCAAACTTCACTTTGCCGTTGGTAAACCTTCTTTATCTGGACTAAATCTCGCTGTGAGAAAAAAGGCATTTTATAAAATTAAGGGACTCGATACAAGATATAAGATTTTTAGTGATGTGGAGCTGGGACTGCGTATCAAAACTGTTGGAAAAGTGCTCTTTTGTAAAGAGCTTTCAGTTATCTCTTCACCACGACGCTGGGAAAAAGGTACTATCGAAGACTACTATAAATACGTGAATTCCTACTTCAAGACTGTCTGGCTGTTAAAACCTCCCAAGGGTGATCTTACCCCGCATCGATAACTTATGGCATACGATATCATCATCGTAGGAGCAGGAATTTCAGGAGCAACGCTTGCGCAGCGATATGCAACCCTTCTCAATAAAAAAGTTCTCATTCTGGAAAAGCGTGACCACATCGGTGGGAATTGTTATGACAATCTTAATGAAGATGGCATCCTTGTCTCTAAATATGGGGCGCACCTTTTTCATACCAATTTTGAAGATGTCTGGGAATATGTCAATAAATTTTCGCAGTGGACTCCTTATGAACATCGAGTTCTCAGTTCTGTCGATGGTAAACTTGTACCAGTTCCGGTTAATATCACAACAGTAAATGCCCTTCTCGGGCTGCATATTGCGTCTGAAGACGAGATGAAACACTGGTTAGAAGAAAATACGCAAAAGTTTGAAAACCCCAAAAATAGCGAGGAGATGGGACTCTCTCGTGTCGGTCCTGTTCTCTATGAAAAACTGTTTAAGCATTATACGCAGAAGCAATGGAATAAAGAACCGAAAGAACTTGCAGCCTCTGTCATTGGACGCATTCCGGTCCGGACAAATTTCGAAGATCGATATTTTACGGACATTCATCAAGCGATTCCCAAAGATGGCTATACAAAGCTTTTTGAAAATCTTCTTAATCACCCCAACATAACCATCAAACTCAGTACCGATTACTTTAAGGTAAAAGAGACACTCAAGGATTATGAAAAGCTTTTCTTCACAGGCCCTATTGATCAGTTTTATGCTTATAAATATGGAAAGAAATTACAATACAGATCGATCAGGTTTGAGTTTGAGACATTTGATCAAGAATTTTATCAATCAAATTCTGTTATTAATTATCCCAATGAGCATGCCTATACTCGAATTGTCGAGTATAAGCATTTTACAGGCCAAAAACACACGAAGACGACAATCTCGAAAGAATTTCCCACATGGGAAGGTGAACCATATTATCCGGTTCCTTCGAAAGAAAACCTTGAACTATTTGCGCTATATCAAAAAGAAGCTGAAAAATCAGAGAAAGAAAACATCTTTTTTGTCGGAAGACTTGCAAACTATAAATATTTCAACATGGATCAGGCGTTCAAAAATGCCTTGGATCTTTTTGAGAGACTACAGAAGCATAAATAAGGACGTATGAAAAAACAACTTCAAAAAAAAACGTGTACCTGCATTATCCCTTTTTACAACGAGAGTGAACGGATTCTAACAGTACTCGACATAATGTCAAAGGTAAAAAATTTAGCAAAGATCATCTGTGTTGATGATGGGTCAACTGACAAGAGCACTGAGCTCATCAAAGAAAACTTTAAACAAGTACAGGTACTCCGAAATGAAAAAAATCAAGGGAAAGCCGCCGCGGTTAAGCAAGCACTCCGCAGTGTAAAAACGGAATATGTCATGCTCTTTGATGCGGATATTCATAATTTTAAAAAAAGCGAGATTGAACGAGCTCTTGAAATCGTCCTTACTGATGCTTCAGTTGGCATGCTTATTCTCAGACGCACTAATGAACCGTTCTTTATCCGTATAACACGAGGAGAATTGGTTCTTTCTGGAGAACGAATTTTGTCCACCCAAGATCTTTTAGAGATTTATAAACAAAAGCCTCAGAGTTATCAACTTGAAATCGCTATTAATCTCTTTATGATTACTCATAAGGAAAATGTTTTTTGGTTCTCATATTCAGGTAGAAATACATTTAAAGCAGAAAAGGTTGGTCTTATAAAAGGATTCTCGAAAGAATTGCAAATGTATCGGAATGTCGGTAGCTATATAGGGTATAAAAAGTATCTGGAAAACCTCTTATTCTTTTGTCGAGCTGAGTATCCTCAATAATTTAAAAAACTTCTGTGGATTCGAACCGCTGACCTTTCGAATGTGAATCCTATTCTATAACCAGCTGAGCTATATATCCAATATCTTTCATTATATAACTCTCTTTTTTGCCAAGACGACTCACGTTGACAAAAAGGTAAGAAAATTGAGATAATTAGCCAATGGAATTTTGGAAGAAGGCTTATGCTTTCACTTTGGACCTCCTCCAAACGATTTGTCTAGCAGCGGCGATTTTTCTCGTCATCTATATTTTTCTCTATCGTCCTTTTCAGGTTAGTGGTGACTCTATGTATCCGACCTTTAAAGATAAAGAATATATCATGACAGATATGATCAGTCTCAAATTTGGTGATCCTCGCCGTGGAGATGTCATTGTCTTTCATGCCCCACCTGATCCTGAAAAAGATTTTATTAAACGCGTCATTGGTCTTCCAGGAGATACGGTACTTTTGAAAGATGGATTTGTTTATATTAACGGGAAGCAAGTGAATGAAAGTGTCTACCTCCACAGCGATGTCCGAACGTATGGGGGTAACTTTTTGCATGTGGGACAACCCTTTACTGTTCCGCCCGGTAATTATATTGCTTTTGGGGATAACAGACCTTTCAGTTCTGATTCGCGTGAGTGGGGACTCGTGCCAATCAAACTAATTATTGGTAAATCATTATTTGTCTATTGGCCACTCAGCGCCATGCGAGTCGTCCACAATCCATTCCCTGAATCAGAACAGAAGTAATCCTTATTTACTTTGAGATGTTTTGTGAAGCTAAAATGTTTCGGACCATCTTGGGTACTTTTAAATAAGGATAACCTTGATAATGTTGGAACTACTTCGTGAGGATGTCGTGGATTTGTTTGAGTTTTTCTGATGTAATCTCGGGTGAACCTTTCATGACCAAGGTAACACGAGCTAATTTACTGGACTGGAAAATCTGCACTTTATCGTATTCGTATTTTTCTTCAATTTCTTTTGCCATCTGATCCTGTTCAGGAATCCAGAGCTGATCTTTTGGTGCAGGTGGTTCTTTCTTTTGGGTTTCTCCTTTTATTTTTCGCGCCAATTCTTCTGTTTGGCGAACCGTGTAGTTATCTCGGAGAATTGTCTTGAATACCTCAAGCATCAGCTTTGCGTCCCCTAGAGATAGTAAGGGCCGTACATGCCCTTCGGTGATAACTCCTGCGACCAATGCGTCTTTTATAGCGTCGGGCAAGGAAAGTAAACGGATGGTGTTACTTACTGCGGGGACACTCTTACCAACTCGCTTTGCAACTTCTGTCGTTCCAAGACCGAATTCATCAATCAGCCTTCGATACGCGAGCGCTTTTTCGATAGGGTTGAGGTCTTCACGTTGCACGTTTTCAACGATGGACATTTCAAGCATTCTTTGAGGGGTAGTTTCCATGACCACAACAGGAACATTTTGCAAACCAAGTACTTTGGCTGCGCGCCATCGCCGTTCTCCTGCAATAATTTGGTAACCTGCCGGAGTTTTGGCAACGACAATTGGTTCGAGGATTCCTTGTTCGCGAATTGATTCAACAAGATCTGTTAGAGAGTCAGGAGTGATAACACCACGAGGCTGCAGTGGATTGGATTGCAGATGGTTTGTTTCTAGTTCGTATATTCTTTCGCCAGTTATATTATCCATGAATTACTTCAATATATTTTTTGCCGCGAAGTGTTTTGAATGTAACGTTTCCTTCTGTAATAGCAAAAAGAGTGAAATCCCGACCCATTAAGACGCCGGTTCCAGGATTAAATTTTGAACCTTTTTGGCGGACGAGGATATTGCCAGCTGAGGCTTTTTCTCCACCGTACATTTTGACACCACGACGTTTTGATCGTGAATCTCTATTTCCTTTAACTGATCCCTGTGCTTTTGTATGTGCCATATCTAGTTATGAGTTACTTTGAACTTGTGAAAATTAATCTTATCTTACGATACCATTTCACAGTTGTCAAGCTTTTAGCTTTTCACTCTGTTCTACTTTACCAGCAAGACTTGTAATTCTAACTCTCGTCAATTGTGCTCTGAAACCTTGCACTTTGCGATAGCGTGCCTTTGCTTTAAATTTAGCAACGCGGATTTTATCTCCCTGCGTTTGTTCAACGACCTCAGCTGTTACTGCTGTGTTATGAATGTATGGATCACCAAGCGTAACTGAACTTCCATCAACTGAAAGTAATATCTGCTCGAAAGCGTGTGTGATTCCGACTTCTACGGGAAGCTTGTCAACTTCGATAACTTGTCCTTCGGTCACTTTATATTGTTTGCCGCCACTTGCGATAACTGCATATTTCATAATCAAACGTAATTATATCAAACTCAACACGCTTCAGCAACACTCAGCATGAACTTGAGATTATCTAATCTCCAAAACATTCTTATGCTTCTCGCTGGAGCTGATAGATGAAAGTAATCCTAGAAAGATAAAATTGGAAAGAAGTGAACTTCCTCCGAAAGAAACAAATGGCAACGTAACTCCCACAATAGGCACAATGCCAAGGTTCATACCGATATTTATGAATGCCGGAAGAAGAAAAAAACCGAAAGCACATGCCACAAATATTTTGATAAACGTATCTTTTGTCCCGTTAAAAATATGAAAAACACGATAACAGAGGAAAATAAGTGCGGCAATAATGAATATTGCGCCGATAAATCCCAACCCTTCGGCGATAGTCGCAAAGATAAAATCTGTTTGGCGCTCTGGAAGAAATCGCAAGGCTGACTGGGTACCCTCTGACATACCTTTGCCGAAAAATTGTCCAGAGCCGACAGCAATAAGTGCTTGAATACTATTATATGAGATCCCCAGTGGATCAGACTCTGGATTTAAGAAGGTAAGGATACGTTCTCGTTGATAACTGTGCAATTTCGTCCAAATAATCGGCAGCATGAGAAAAATTGGCAAAATAATAGCTGCAAACCAACGAAACGGAAAACCCCTCAGCACTAATGCAAAAAATGCCACAATAAGATAAAGCATGGCACTTCCTAAATCAGGTTGGAAATAAAGGAGTAAAAATATAGGAATCACGAAACCAATTGCAGTAAAAAATGATTTAATAGTCGCAGTTTGTCGCTGCGCCAATAAAGCAGCAAACGCTAGCGCAAGGAATGGTTTGAGAATTTCAGAAAACTGAAGACGGATACCTAAAATATCGATCCAGCGAACAGCACCATGACTTTCGATACCAATTCCCAACGTAATGAGCAGAAAGACTAAAGACACAATATAAATATGTGTTTTATATTCCTTGAGAGACTCTAAATTGAGTTGCGAACAGACAAAAAAGGCAATAAGCGCAATAATCAGTGAAATAAATTGGCTTTTGAAAAAATCAAAATTGAGTGAAAGCAAGGTAAAAAGACTAATCGATACAAGAAGTGCTACTGGAATAAGGAGCCAAAAATCAATACGGAGAAAATGTTTCATAGTATTTTTGTAATTGCGAAGGAGCGGAAGGATGAAGCAATCTCTATCTATGAGATTGCCACAATCATTTCATGGCTTCGCAATGGAGAGCCTAAATTCTCTTCACCTCAAACTCGCCTATTCTCAATTTTGAAACCAATGCTTGTTGTTTGATGTAGTCTTCAAATAATTCCGGCCATGTTTCAATGGTTACCTCCACATGTTCAGAGAGGCTTGTCTCTAATTTCTTTCGTTCTTCCTGGATTTTTCGGATAATTTCGCGCGCTTTTCCTTCTGCTTCCAATTCTGGAGTTAATTTTGTATCAAGCTTTATGCTCGTTTCTTTTTCTTTTGATTCAGCGTATTCAATAGCTTTAATATTTAACTCATCAAGGATTAATTGATCAAGTTTTGCATCGAATTTCATTTCATTCTCACCCGGATAAACGGTAATTTTTGCGAGGGGTTGTTTGACTTTTAATTGCGCTTCTTTGCGTGCTGCCAAACCAAGTTCCACAATCTTTCGCGCGTGTTCCATTTGGAAGAGCAATGTTTGGTTCTTCTCAAGCTTTGCCATGGTGGCGTTGGGCCATTCTGCCAAATGGACTGATTCTCGACCGGTAAGATTGCGGTACAATTCTTCACTTAAAAATGGCGTAATTGGTGCCATCAATTTCGTAAGTGTCGTGAGCACGTGATAGGTTGTTGTATAAAAATCTTCTTTATCTTTTTCATCTTGGGCTGTCGGGCCAACTCGATCTCGACTTCGTCTTATATACCAGGTGGAAAAATCAGTGACGAAGTTTCGCAGACCCTCAATGGCTGCAACAGTATCATACTTCTCAAGACTCGTGGTCATATCAACTTGTAATTGCTCCAGCAAGCTCAATATCCACTCGTCCAGAATATTCTCGCGTTTATTTAAATTATGTTCACGTTCTCCCGGTTCCCACGTATCCAGATTTGCATATGTCACAAAAAAATTGTAGACATTCCAGAGGATCAGCATTGTTGAGCGAACCTGCATTTTGTATTGTTCTTCTGAAATAAGAATATCTTCACCATGCATGACAGGACTTCCTAGAAGATATAAACGCAACGCGTCTCCGCCATATTTCTCAAGCATTTCTGCCGGATCAGGATAATTCTTAAAATTCTTACTCATCTTCCGGCCATCAGTGCCCAAAATAACCCCAGTCACAGAAACATTTTTAAATGCTTTTGATTTATATAAGGCGCCACCGATGACATGCAGTACATAGAACCACGACCTGATCTGACCAGTATATTCTGAAATATAATCTGGTGGATAAAAGTCTTCAAGTTTTTCGCTCTTATCAAATGGATAGTGCCGTTCAGCAAATGACGCAGAACCAGCCTCGATCCAGCTATCCAAAACTTCAGGAACACGACGAGCTTTCTTACCGCACTTTTTACACTCGACAGTAACTTCATCAATTTCCGGACGATGCAACTCTTTGACGACTTTGCCAGATGCTTCTTCTAATTCTTTGATTGAACCGGGCACAAACCGCTCACCACATTCACATTCCCAAACAGGAACCGGTGATCCCCAATATCTATTTCTTGAGATATTCCAGTCAGGAGCGTTTTCAAGACTTTTGAGGAATCTTCCTTTTTTAAAATGGTTCGGGAACCAATTCACTTCTTCATTGGTCTTTTTTAGAAGCGGTTTTAGTTCATGAACATTGACGTACCAGGCATTGATCGGGGCGTAATACAAACGGGTGTGGCAGCGCCAGCAGAATGGCACTCTGTGGACATAATCAACCTCTTTGTAGATCAACCCTCGTTTTCGAAGATCTTCATATACTGCTTTGTTGGCTTTGAGATAGTACATGCCACCAAACTTGGGAACATCACTTTTGATTGTTCCTTCGTCATCCAGATGGGTTTCGATATGCACTTTTTGCTCCTTCATGACTTTCAAATCTTCTTCTCCATAAGCCGCAATCGTCACAACACCAGTACCTTCATCCGCTGTGACGAAATCTCCACCAATGATCTCAAAGGCTTTACCGTTGAGTCGATCTTTGTAGTAATCATAATGCGGCGTGAATTTCTTGCCGATCAGATCGCGGCCTTTGTAGTGCTGGACGATTTCAAACTTCCCTTCCAACATTTGCAGGGTCGATTCTGCAAGGATGTAAAATTCTTTGCCTTGTTTGACTTTCACATAAGTAAACTTCGGATTAACTGCCAGAACTGTGGTAACGATTTTGTTCCAAGGAGTTGTCGACCATGCCAAAATATAAGTTTTCTCTTTATCCTTTAACTTTTCATCATTAATCTCATATTTATATGTCGTTGCCGGATCTTTGATCTCTTTATAATTTTCAGCGTCCATCGCGACCTCGAAGTTGGAGATTGGTGTCGAACAATGTGGACAGTAGAGGTTTACTTTATAACCCTTGTAAATATATCCCTTGTCATACATTTGTTTAAAAACCCACATCACGGATTCCATATAATCTGTATCCCAGGTTTTGTAGGCATTTTTAAAGTCCACCCAGCGACCGATGCGATCCACGTACCATTCCCAATCGGCTGAGATGACGTTGACATAATGTTTGCACTCATTAACAAATTTCTTTATACCAACGACATTCTCGATATCTTTTTTGCGGATGATTTCGAGTTCATTTTCAACCTTGTTCTCAATCGGCAAACCATGACCATCCCATCCCCAAACACGTCTCACGCGATAGCCTTTCATCGTCCAATAACGACCGAAAACATCCTTGGGAAGACTCGAAAGAAGTGAGCCATAATGTGGCATGCCGGTTACAAATGGTGGACCATCAAGAAATGTCCAGCGTTTGTTCGCAGGACGGGAAGAAATAGATTTTTCAAAAATTTTATTTTTCTTCCAATAGTCGTTGGTGGACTCTTCTAATTTCGCAAAATCAACTTTTGGAGATACAGCTTTAAACATGAATACAATTGTACTGCAAAGTCGTGGCTAATACAAGAGAAGTTCTCTTCAAACTACTGGGCACACCAATAGCAACTATTGGTTCCACCTTGTGAAAGGCACTGAGAACCTGAAGCACCGGTTTGCGTATATTTGGTATTTGAATCACGTTGTTGTGATTGCGAAAGTGGTTGGAAACATGCGACCATATCTTGCGCATTGCCAGTCTGTGGATTCGGATTGGTAACAATTGCTTGGTTTAGGTTGTTGGAATTAGAGAATGACTGTTTGAGCTCTCCTTCTGCAATTAAGGTTGTCACACAATTTGAAAGACTAGATAGCGTCACTGCTGATAGTGTGGTACCTCCAGTATAACAATTGGCACCACCCGCGGCTACCGTCGACCAGGGAAGGGCATTGTGTGTGGTGTAATATTGCTGTGCAGCACTCACGAATGTTGTGGTAACATTCTTAAGACTTGTGTCCTGTGCCTTCTTAATCTGCTCGACCGGATTGATAGATGCAAGCAAAGCAGCTGCCAAAATTCCCAGAATACCGAGGACAACGAGAAGCTCAATAAGCGTAAAACCTTTTTGAGAGAATTTCGATTGAAGTTTGGACAGTTTATGCTTCATATACTTGTAGGCTCATTTATTACAACATATCGCTGTTCTGCTTGTCAAGTGGAGTTCTAAGGTACTTATTCCTTGACAACTTTGAGTTACTACTGAGGAAAATTACAGGAATTAAGACTTTAAATGTTTAATGGCTCGTTTAATTAGAGATAGAAAGTCATTCTTATAATTTATACAGCCACCTTTTTTCAGCGATTCAAGAATAATTTAATCAGTTGCGGTTAATCTCTTTTTACTTTTTTTTGCCATATTTCTTTAGTATTTTCTCATAATGGTCGTGATTCCCAGCTGCTACAATACGCACGATCTTATTATTTCCGGCTTTAAGAACATCGTATAATATCCTGTTCGCATCTGGTAAATCATACTTACGAAACTGCATTTCTTTTTTCCCTTGTTCGGGTATATTTTTTAAGAAATTAAGCATTCTCGTCCAAACCTCGTCACTGTATTTACCTTTTAGTGATGCAAAACTTTTTTCAATCTTATTTTCAAATGTAACAACTTTGTAAGGCACATTATTTGTATTTTTCACCTATATCTTCAAATGAAGCCGCGTTTTTAATAATCTCATCATTTGTTTTGGCTATATAATCATTGAAATCTTTATTTTTAGCTAATAAGCTTATTGTCTTATCAACATCATCTACGTTCGCAGTCTGAGTACTTGTAATTATTGCAACATCAATACTAAACCATTCGTTAATTATTTTACGCGCGGAAGCAGTTGAAGATCCAATATTTTTTCTCCAACTTGTAGCACTCGTATTACTAATGTTTATTGTATCAGTGTAACTCATCTATTTGCCCTCCTCCAACTTTTCTTTAACGGTATTTAGCTGAGTACCAAGTGCCTGTAGTAATGCCTCTGCTACATCAAATGGTACAACAATCTCTGTATCAACTGGTATTGTTATTTTACCTTGTTTTTTAATAATCTCAAGTTCCTCCTCTGTTGCTGGTGGTTTTAAATCACAAAACTTGAGAGAAACCTCTCTTGGATTAGCAGAAATCTCAATATATGAAGAGAACTCTCTCTTTTGCCCCTCAGGACGATAAGTAATTATTTTTATATTTTTAGCTTCGTCTGCCATTTTTTTGGACTATACCACATTATATCTATAAATTCAATTAAGAAGTCAAGTGAATCCTTATATATCACCTTTTATTGATGGGATAAGTATCTTTATTCATCATTTCCCAAGCTTATTTCTTTACCTCATCTTTTTGAAATTGTGTTCTTCCAAAAACCCACAGTCCGAGTAACATAATGAGAAGTTGTAAAATACTTACGATATCAAAGCCAGACGTTACACTTTGGATCTTTTGCGGAAAAATTACTTGCCAGAAGATCATACCACTATATAATAAACCATTAGCCGACAAAGTCGTGCGCCACCAATTCCATTTATATCTCTTGTATTGCGCAACGATCCAAAGCCAAAATAATAAAAGAGGCGCAAACAATGAAGTAAAATAATACGAGTCAGTACCTTCAGATTTTCCAGCGGTTTGATTGGCTGAAGGAAAGAGTGCCACAATCAGAAGAAAAAAGATAAGCACTGTCGAATAACCCCACAGTGCTGTCTGAATCATTCCCCACTGATAATGCATACTTTTTGTCGTGTCTTTCTTCTCTTTTTCTGCATACGGATCTTCTTTGGTCAAGAGATAAATTGCATATATAAGGGGTATATCCACTGCGATATCAATCAAAGTATCCGCAAGAGTTGTATTACTATATACTTCCAGAAACGATAATGAGGATAAGAGTGATGCATGGGGTGCAGCTACATAGGCTAGATAAACGAGATCTATCAGAATATAAATTCCCAAAAAATACTGCCAGAAAAGCTGATTCAATATCTTTTTGCGAAATACATAGGAATAAACACCCACAACCGCAATAAGAAAAAGTATTGCCATCACAATTTGCGTTGCTATATGTACTCCTTGCATTGAAAAGAGTGACAAGGCAATAAGTCCTACTTCACAAAGAGTAAGGGCAAAATAAAGCTTCCACCACATAATACTGGGAATTATAACAGATTGTGAAGAAATTCATGGTTAATGAGGCTGTTGACTTACTTTATAAAGTTTCCAAACTAACCAAATAGAAGGAAGTGAAATAATTTGAATAATGAGTAGTGCCTTTGCCGGACCAATATGATCTGCAAATAAACCCGCAATCAGTGTCAGTATGCCAAAGGCCAGGCTTCCTGCAAACGAATTCAGCGATGACATTGTTGCCCGCTGCTTGTCAGTAAAATCCTTTTGCATAAGACTTGTTGATGCAGTTGAGCCAAGACCGAAAAAGAGAGAGGTTGAAGCCATCACAAACGGAGAGAGAACGGTTGGAAAAATAAGTGCAAGAATATCTACTCCCTTGCTATATATTCCGCTTGCTAAAAGTACGCTAATTGCTTTAAACCGTTTGATGGCTTTTCCACTAAAGTAAAAACCAATTGCAGCAAAAACATTAGAAAGTGATGAGACAACCCCGACAAGCCAGATAGGAATGAGCAAATTATAAAATGCTGCCTGAAATTCATACACTGTCTCCCCTGTTGCATAACTGATAATACTTGAATAACTTAACATCCGTAAATTCGCATTATTCTTAAATCCATAAAATGCTTCTTGCAAATCTTTCAGAATATGACTTTGTGGTGCTGCTTTCTGTTTTGCATCAGTTATCTGAAAACTAATACCAAAACAAATAATTTGTGGGATAACTGAAAGCCACATCACAAGAGGAAATGACCAATTAGCAATAACCGCACCCAAAAGACCAGAAGTCACAAGTGCTATTTGAAACATCGCACTTAATTTCCCCGAATAGGTATGGAATTCTTCTTGAAGCCCTTCTTCGGAAAGTAAATTGTGTAGTAATGCATCATTATTACCACTATAGAGGGAGCGGGAAATCCCTTCAAGAAGAGCACCAACTGCCAAGAACCAATAGTTTATACCTATTGCATAAAAAATGGTACCAAAAACCATAGCTAAAGATCCCAAAGTAACCACTTTTTTTCGTCCTATTCGATCCGCGACAATACCTGCTGGGACATCAAGCAATGCTGATGAAATGTAGATAATAGAAAAGATACTCCCACCTAGCGCGTATGAGTGCGTTACGTGAGAGAAATAAATTATGGCAATAGGGGCATACAAACGAAAATCCGTGAAGAAATTAAACCATCTTAAAAGTTTGATGTTACGTTGAAAACTCACTTCTTTTTTTATGAGAACAACGTGATCTGCATGATTCATAGGATGAGTATAACAGATCTTAATGAGGCCTCTGCATGAGCCTTTGAACACCGACAAATTCCGTATCATTGGGTTTGAGGAATTTCTTTTGATTGGCAAAATATTTTTGTATTCCAGCATAATACGCTCCCCTGCTGACAAAATAGATAGGTGTGGTTTTATCTATTTGCGAAAAAATTTCAGGCAGTTGTCCGACAGGATCATTGAGCGGAACAAGAGTAATATTGGGATGATAATCCAGATATAGCCAGCGAAAAACAGAATGGCATATTTTATTGAAGAGTAATTTTCATACAGCTGTGCATGAAAAAATGTGGCAGATATGCTAAAGTGGCTGCTCACTGCCATGATAAAACTTGCCCTGTCCACTGATGAAGTT
>JBBSGT010000025.1:0-16288 GCA_038253825.1 Candidatus Levyibacteriota bacterium | reverse complement strand
GAAAAGGAAAAAACATTTCAGATCAAGATTTGAAACAGATTAACATACAAGGAGATAATTTTCATCCTGAGTGGAATTACACTGTTACTCCTAGCAACACAGTGATTAGTTAATGGAGGTTATTTCAGATCGTCTACTAAAGCATCCTTCTCCTTACTTGAAAGAATTAGAAATAGTAAACATTATTAAAACCAAGTTTAAAAGAAAAAAGTAAGTTACTATACTGATATTTTAAAACCAAAAAACCGCCCTTACTGGCGGTTTGTTTGGATGTAGGTCTTTACAGACAAAAATATTCTGGCGACGACCTATTTTCCCACCAATGGTAGTATCGTGAGCGCTGTTACGTTTCACTTCTCTGTTCGGAATGGGAAGAGGTGGTGCCATAACGCTTCAATCACCAGAAAATTTTTGTCTGTAAAAGAACGAGAAACTAACAATAGTCCCTCAAAAAGTGAAGAGAAACCTTTCCTTACGAAAAGGACACGTCTAAAAAATTTACCAATCGACCATTAGTAAGGGTAAGCTTAATCCGTTGCCGGACTTCCACTGCCCTCCTATCAACCTGGTAGTCTCCCAGGGGTCTTTCAGATCTTACGATCCATCGAAATCTTATCTTGGAGACGGTTTCCCACTTAGATGCTTTCAGCGGTTATCCGATGGGAATCTAGCTACTCGGCAGTGCCCACTTTCGTGGAACAACCGACACACCAGGGATTCCCCCATCCCAGTCCTCTCGTACTAGGGACAGACCTCCTCAAATTTCAAACGGGTATACAGGATAGAGACCGAACTGGCTTACGCCGTTCTGAACCCAGCTCGCGTACCACTTTAACCGGCGAACAGCCGGACCCTTGGGACCTTCTCCAGCCCCAGGATGTGATGAGCCGACATCGCTGTCGAATCACATATTACTATGTGCACTGACTATACCTTCATCCTTTTTTGGTAAAAAGGAGCTAGTCTTTTAGGTAAGTTATAAATTTATACCCTTGCAAGTATAGAACTTACCTCCTCCCGCTGTATACGGGAAAGTCGATACGGGGTCTGATAAATCAGACTTCCCTCGGTATTGACCATGAGTTGTTCGCTTTCATGGTGTTCACCGATTTTGACTAGTATTTTTTATTCACACGTACCTCTATCGTACGTTTTTGAATAATCAAGCTTCAGAGATTACTCTCTGGGCGCCCCAATGTGTCGTTAAGGTGCCAAACCGCATCGTCGCTGTGGACGCTTGGATGCGATCAGCCTGTTATCCCCGGGGTAGCTTTTATCCGTTAAGCTGTGTGCATACCACTATGCCTCACAGGATCACTATGACCTACTTTCGTACCTGCTCGACTTGTAAGTCTCGCAGTCAAGCTGGCTTTTGCCATTGCGCTATCATCATGATTTCCATCCATGACTAGCCAACCGTTGTGCGGCTCCGTTGCGTTGTAGGAGCCTACCTCCCCAGTAAAACTGCCCACCAGACACTGTCCCTCGCCCGTATTTTTATGCGGGTCGAAGTGATGCTCACTCATTCCAAAGAGAGGTATTTCACTAATGACGAATCTCCCTCCTATTCTAAACAATTAGAGTAAGCTTGCAAATGCCAAGCTACAGTAAAGCTCCCGGGGTCTTTTTGTCCATGTATACCTAGGCCGCGTCTTCACAGCCATCTCAATTTCGCCGGGTAAAGGATTAAGACAGTTACTTTGTCATTCTACCTTTCGTGCGGGTCGGAACTTGCCCGACAAGGAATTTCGCTCAAATGTTAATCTATAGATCCTTGTAATCTATAAGTCTTTATGTCGCCATAAAGGTCGGACTATATCTTGCCCAATTTGCATTGGACTCCAACGTGTAGTCTCTGAGGGTTTCCCACTAAGTGGGATCTTCCCTGCTGATTGGCTCCACTGATCAGATTTTTACCTTTTAGGTACTGTCAGATACAGAGCTATTCCAGCATATAGTTGGATTGTCTAAAACACTTTTTCTAAGGCAACGAAATTAATTACCATAGAACAGTTCAAATTGTTACGAGCTACGATTGATTACGTAGTCTGTATGTCGCCATACAGTTCGGACTATATCATCTCCGATTCAATCGGAGGTCGACGTGTAGTCTCTGAGGATTCTTGAGTCGGAAAAACATGTGCTATTTCATATTTTCGTTTTCTTCCTTTCCCTTCGTTAATTATCTCTCGAAGTTCAAGGATTTTTCTCAACCCTATCAAATTTCTATGCTCACCTTTTCCCATTAGCTGTGCAATTTCACAAAAAATAGAAAAATTCTTTCGCTTAGAAATAGATATCATTGGAAACTTTTGAAAATATGGAATAACTTTTTGGATTATATCCCTTGGATTTGTTGCATCGTATGAATAAAGATTATCAATTTTTCTGATTTTAATAATTCCACAACCTAATTCTTCTTGTATTAGATACAAAAGTGTTGGATCTTTTTGTGAAACATTAAAGCTCATTACGACTTGCCAGCTAACTTTGTAGTCAGCTTTGCGTCGTAGTGAAATATTGAAACTTCCTTCTCCTTCAACAAAACCTGCAAGGAAAAATCCTAGTTCTTCACGTCTCAAGTCTTTCCTGCTGATTGTCCGGCGCGTCTCATTGACGCTCAATGTTGCATTTTTACTTGTCATATTCTATTTAGAATAGATGAAAGTATCAACATATGCAACCGGATGTTCCAGCATTTGGTCGACTTTTATAACTACAACTACTTCATAGTTACTGCTGCCGTTTACTGGAGCTTAAATCCTAGGCTGAATTCTTGCGAACATCACCCGAGATTTTTAACTTACCAGCACTGGGCAGGTGTCAGCCCCTATACGTTACTTTTCAGTTTTGCAGGGACCTGTGTTTTAGATAAACAGTTGCAAAGTAAACTTTTGCTGTGGCCAATACGAATTGTACTGGCGAGGCATCTCCCATAGGTTACGCCTAGCTTTTTTGCCGAGTTCCTTAATCCTCTGTCTCCCGATCACCTTAGTCTTCTCGACCAACCCACCTGTGTCGGTTTGCGGTACGGTAACATATGCGTTTTGTTAAACCTTGCGGTCAACTTAATGAAGATTTTCTTGGACGCTGAAAGAGATCAAATCATCCCCTATTGCTAGGGAACTTTCCATCGTAGCTCGACTTAACAAGATAACGGATTTGCCAATTATCTCTACCTAACTACTTAGACTGTCCGTAGACAGCTTGAGTATTCCAACCCCGTCACTCCCTTAAAATTCGCATACACTGTAGTTGAATATTAACAACTTGTCCATCGGACTAATCCCCTTTAACGAGGAAGGTCCTTAGGGCCGACTCACCCTCCGCTGATGTACATTGCGGAGGAAACCTTGGGTCTTCGGTGTGCAGATATCTCATCTGCATTGCGCTACTCATGCCGGCATTCTCACTTCTATCCGCTCCACCAGAGTTTACACTCTAACTTCACCGCAAATAGAACGCTCCCCTACCAATCCATGACGAAAAATCGCCATGAAGTTTCCAATTTCGGCAAAGAGCTTAATCCTCGATACATTTTCGGCGCCACAAACCATCCGCCAGTGAGCTGTTACGCTATCTTTAAAGGATGGCTGCTTCTAAGCCAACCTCCTGGGTGTCTCTGGGTCGTGACTTCCTTAAAAACTTAGCTCTTATTTAGAGGCCTTAATTGGGAATCTGGGCTGTTTCCCTTTAGACTCATCAGCTTAGCCCGACAAGTCTGACTACTGGAATAAACGTACAGGTATTCGGAGTTTGTTTGGATGCGAGAAGTTGCCCCCCCACGATCCAATCAGTGCTCTACCCCCTGCCGCAATTAACCAGCGCTATACCTTAATATATTTCGGGGAGAACCAGCTATCTCTGGGTTCGTTTGGCATATTGCCCCTAACCTCAAGTCATCTCAACCCATTGCTACGGATACGAGTGCGGTCCTCCTCCTGATTTTACTCAGGACTCAACCTGCTCAAGGTTAGCTCACCCAGTTTCGGGTCTAAAAATTGCTACTATAGTAGCCCAGTTAGGGCTCGCTTTCACTGTGTCTTCCCAACGGAGTTGGTTAAACTAATGCAGCAATCATAAACTCACCGGCTCATTCTTCAATAGGCACAACATCACCCCAATAAATTGGAGCTCTGTCTGCTTGTTAGCCAACAATTTCAGTTCTATTTCATCCCCCTCCCGGGGTGCTTTTCACCTTTCCCTCACGGTACTAGTTCACTATCGGTAGATTTTGATATTTAGACTTGGAACGTGGTCGTCCCGGATTCCCACAAAGTTTATCGTGCTTCATGGTACTTAGGTACAAACTATCGGTAATCGAAATTTCGCATACGAGTCTTTCACTCTCTTTGGAAGGCCATTCCGGACCTTTCTGCTATCGCGACTACATCGAATATCGTCTGCCCTGCAACCCCACAAAAAAGTGGTTTAGTCTGTTCCGCTTTCGCTCACCGCTACTGACGGAATCTCATATGATTTATATTCCTGGCGTTACTAAGATGTTTCAGTTCACGCCGTACCCGACCAAACGCTAATATAGCTTCTTACGAAACTAACTTCACGCGTGGACCCCCTGCAAAACAGGGTGGGTTTCCCCATTCGGAAACCGCTGGATCAAAGGTTGATGGCACCTCCCCAACGAGTATCGTCGCCGTCTACGTCCTTCCTCGGTCAAAATCTCCAAGGCATCCATTGTTGGCATTAGTAGTAAATTTTTTATATACCCCGTTCATGTATTCGCCGGCTGGCGATGAACGTGGTTTAGACGTTTTTTATCCCGTATAATGCCATGGATTGTTCCCACCCGGGAACTAAACATTACGCGGGATATTCTCTTCACTTTTTAAAGAACCATTAGCCCAGTGTGATGTATCTACTCATGGAGTAAACAGAGATCCTCACCGTAACTTCACGTCAGTCTCTTGAGTAAACCCTCTCTTACTAGAGGGTTTGCCCCAGAAACCGACTTTCTAACGTGCTTGGTGGACCGTACAGGATTTGAACCCGCCACCCCCTCAGTGCAAATGAGGTGCTCTACCAAATGAGCTAACGGCCCAAAATAGTTATTACATTATGGTAGCTTAGCTCTGAGACGATCTTGCACATAACCGCCACATAACACTAAATATAAAAAGAGCAAAATTTACAGAACAGAAGAAATTGTTGAGTTATGAAGACGCGTTACTCCATCAATTTGGGTAGAAAAGGATAACTTGAGAGATCAACATAAACGAAATTTCTTTAGTTCGTAAAAGCTATCTTACCATAGCCTCAAAGTAGTGTCAATAGTCGTTTCAACTGAGAACAAAAGCCCTCTCCTCTTCACTCTTTAGTATTGACAATTTTTCGTGTTTTCTAGTAGGCTAAGTGAAGAGCACTTTTTTATGAAAAAAACTACAGCTACAAAAAAGAAACGGAAAAATAGCAACCGCAAGAGCAAACAATCGCTTCATAAAGAGCATTGGATTTCTTTCTTTGTTATCGGGGTGCTCTTTTTTGGGACAATTCTTTTTCTTTCCCAATCCCAAAAACCCCAGCACACGACCAGTAATGCTGCAAGTAATTGTGCCCTAACCGCCACAGATCTGCAGATGAAGCCTATTGAGAAACAGTTTCTTGACCAAATTAATGCCTATCGCAAAACCAAGGGTTCCGGTCCACTTGTCTGGAGCAATGACCTAAAAAAGCCTGCACAATGGCTCAGTAACGATATGGCTACCAAGAAATATCTTCAGCATACAGACTCACTGGGAAGAGCACCCGATGTCCGCTACACTGCGTGTGGGGTAACCAATACTAACTGGGAAGAAAACATCCTTGAAGGTGCAACTTCTGCTGCAGATGCGTTAAAAATCTGGCAAGGAGATGTGCCACATGATTCAAATATGACCAATCCGAAAATGAAACAAATCGGTATTGGCAGCACCAATGGCTATTGGACCAATGATTTTTCCGGTGATACTCCGACAGGCAACAGTAGCCCAATTACAGGTTCCTCTTCTGCGACAGTCTCACCTTCTCCAGTCACCTCCCCTGTTTCAGCTTCACCAAGTGCCGGTACTGTTCCAAGCCCGAATTGTTTGGGCTCATGTCCGGGAGCTCCCGGCGCAAGCCTTTCAGCTGCTCCGTCTGTTACAGCAGTATCCCCCACAGTCTCCGTTCCCACAAATACTGGAACAAGTGGGAACAACAATAGCTTACTGCAGATAATCATCTTACTGCTTACTGCCTTTTTAGGCCTCTTCAAAGGGATCTAAGAATCAAGGGGTCGATTATCAGATTTCAGTTTATTTGCATCTGAGAACCGGGAAGCATGTTTTATTTTCTGGCTTCAATCCAGCGTTCTGCTTCCAGAGCAGCAGCACAACCAAATCCGGCGGCAGTAACGGCCTGCATATATTGACGGTCATGGACATCGCCTGCCACAAACACGCCGTCTTTATTGGTCTTTGTGTGTAGACTGACCTTAATAAAGCCTTTCTCATCGCGATCAATGCCCTCAAAAACCTTAGTGTTGGGGATATGACCGATCGCGACAAAAACACCGTCTATCGGCATTTCAGTGACTTCACCTGACTGATTATTTTTGATTTTGACGCCACTGACTTTCATATCCCCCGACACTTCCTCAATTTGGGAATTGAGGAGAAAATTAATTTTCGGCTCTGCCTTGGCTTTGTCAATCATGATCTGTGAGGCACGGAATGCATCGCGACGATGCATGATAGTCACACTCAACGCAAAACGGGACAGTACGAGAGCTTCTTCCATTGCGCTGTCTCCCCCTCCGGCAACGATAACTTTTTTGTTGCGAAAAAAAGGCGCATCACAAGGAGCACACGAACTAATCCCACGACCAATCTTTTCCTTTTCACCGGGAACTCCCAACCATTTGGTATCCACACCTGTTGCGATAATTACTGATGTGCCTTGATAACTTTTCTCCGGTGTATCAACGGTAAAAGGAGATGCATCAAAATTGCCTTTGGTAAATGGCACATCAATGATCTCTGCACCGTGGTGCTCAGCTTGCTTGCGCATGTTGGTCATTAGATCAGGACCTTGGATACCTTCAGGAAACCCGGGGAAATTTTCAACGAGTGTCGTAAGCTGTAATTGCCCTCCCCATTTTTCTCCGGCAATTACCAGCGTCTTAAGCCCGGCACGGGTCGTATAAATAGCAGCAGTCAGACCAGCAGGACCGCTTCCTAAGATGATGACATCGTAAATCGATTCCATAGTTATTGAGATTTTCTAAGAGGATAGATTAATGAATAAAGATTAACGATTTTTATTTTAATAGAGATTCTTTAATCATTAATCATGCTTCTTTAATCTTGTTATGCAGAGAGAGCTTTCTCGATTTCAGTCTTGTATGTTTGTTTGCCTTGCGCTCCAACCATTGCTTGGACAGGTTTGCCGTTCTTAAAGAGCATTACTGTCGGGATACTCATGACACCGTATTGCTCTGCCGGGATTTGATTTTCATCAACGTTCATTTTACCAACCACAACTTTACCATCATACTCTTTTGCGAGTTCTTCGATAATTGGCGAAACCATTTTGCAGGGACCACACCAAGGTGCCCAGAAATCAACAATCACGGGCTTGTTGCTACCGAGAACATCCTTTTGAAAACTTGCGTCTGTGAAAGTTAAATCTGCCATAAGTGTCTATACATAGTAACAAGATCTGAAATATCTGTCAAGAAGTTACCAGAGGGAAAGTACCTTCTGAGAATTATTATGAACCATTATCATTTGGCAGGAAGCGTAGATTGTCCTGCTGATGCAGGTAATGTTGAACCAGTTGTTGCGGTACCTGTGCCACTTTTTGCAATACAAGTATTTGATGTCGGATCGAAATCAAGTGGTGGTGTGGCTTTAGAACAGAAACTACTATCATGTACCCATGTGCCTACTCCCACACTACTACCAACCGCGGGTGCACAAGTAGAAGTTGCAGGATCATAGCTAAGGTTGGCAGTAGAACACTGACTATTATTAGATACTGGCGATCCGATTCCAATTTTTCCTGGAACGACAGGTGCGGGTACATTATAGCTTGGCGGGACAGGTACATTATAACTCGGTGGAATTACTGGAGCTTTTAAAGCTGAAATTCCAGTAAATATACTCTTTAAAAGTAAATTACCAGCGAGTCCATTTCCAGTAGTATTGTTTTTGACTGCTCCTTTTAACTTTCCGATTGCTGTGCCTGTTTTCCCTTTTCCACCAGTCTTTACACATTTTTTACCTTTTATTTTAGTATGGAGAGCACAGGGTTGGTTTGTGCCATTCTTTTTGGCTGTTGCTATTGTTAAGACTTTCCCTGGATTTTTTATCGGTTGGGTTTTTCCATTCCCAGAAGTACCTGAAGCAGAATTTCCTGAGATACTCTTACCTGCAGTATTACCGGAACCACCACCTTGTGTCCCACTACTACCAGTCCCGTTCCCTCCACTACCGCTGGGGGCACTTGATTTCGTTGTGTTCACTGTCGAAGGAGGATTTGGCTTCGAAGGAACAGGTGTTGTCGTTACAACAGGAGCAGGTTTAACTGGGGCTGGTGCCGCAGGACCAGGTTTAGCTATTACCGGGGCTGGCGCTGGTGCTGGTGCTGGTTTGGTAGCAGCGGGTGGTGGTGGTGGCGGTGCACCTGAACAGCTACCTGTTTGCCAACCCTGAGGATGAGTAGGATCAATATGAGCAGGAGCCATATCGTACTGGGGTGGAGTAAAGCCCTGACATGTACCATAGTTAATACCCAAACTACAAGTGTCAGATCCTCCCGATCCTGCCACAAAACAAGCCGGATGAGTTGAGCTAGCCGCTGCTGCGTGAAATGCTGTCTCATTAATGCCTATTGTGGCTCCAGCAACAGCTTTTGGTCCTAAGTTCTCACTTGATACCATTTCACTCGTACCGCCCTCTGCTATGGGGTCTCCGGCATCATCGACCATCACTTGCGGACAAATCGCTGAGCCAATGGACCGATCACAAAAATCCTGGCAGGCATCGGCATCAGGATATGTCTTACATAATTGTTCAAGCATATCTTGCTCGGATTTTGCCAACACGATAGCATCATCACATTGTTGCCCGGAGACATCAGGGCTGACATCTTCCTGAGGGCAATTGCCACCTTTGAAAATCTGGCAATACTGTTTGCTTGCACATAAAGCATTATTTGGGTCACTCTTGCAAAGTGCTTGAACGTCAGATTTATCCTGAGAAGTTAACGGTTTCACGCGAAGTGCTGTGCAGGCAGCAACCACTTTGACGGTGGTACTCGTCTCTACTGGCAAATGCTGACCTGATGTATCAGTCAGTCCGGCGCCTATTACCCAGTTGCCATTTGGGTCGGGATCCCCGAACTGATACGATGCTGTCTTTATGGTGACACTTTGTTTGGGTTGGATAGTAGTAGGACCTTGCAGCGGATCAAAATCTGCGATGTAATACTGACTCAATGCTCCCGCAGCAATACCCATCGATTTGACCGCGATTGGCTGATCCCCTGTATTACTGTAATCATAACTTCCTGAAAAAGTATCGTTGTAGTACACCAGTGGGTTATCGCCCTGAACAGGTCTTCCATATAGAGAAAAAGAGACTTTCCCAGTGTCACCCATACGAGTTCCACAGTTTGTCTGGTCTGCTTCCCCTGTGTGGAGACAGCCAAAGAGTGGCGGTGCAGAATACTGTGCAAATTGGCGGATGTATTGCGGACTCAAAAGCGCAGCAACAGTCAGAATCAATCCCCCAAACAAAAAGAACATAACGAAAAATCGTCCGCCTTTATTTAATTTCTTTTGTTTTTTTGGTTTTTTTACTATTTTTTTCATATGATCAATGGATCAAACTTGGTGGTATCAAATAATTGGTTGTCATATAGATGACACCATTAGTACTGATAAAATCTGCTGCTTTGATGTAGGCATAACCGTTAAGCACCCAGGAGCCTCCTTTTTTGGTTACGGTGATATCATCACCTTGAATTGTGTGCAGCTTCATGCCATCTCGTAAGTCAGACAAACGATAGCTGCCTTTGACGATATTGTAGAGCAACGCTTGGCGTAGACTTCCCTGATCCTGATTAAATAGATCTTGGTCATTCGCAGGAAGATTTGAGTAGGCAGTGTCGCTAGGGACGAAAACAGTAAACGGTCCTTTTCCATGGAGAAATGTAGCGTAACCAACCTGATTAATCTGCGTAGCAAAATGCGTATTATCAGAACCCACTTGGATATTATAAGCAACATCCCAAACCGGCCGCATCTTATTTGGATATTCTTGAAACTTTGGGTTATTCAATACCCAAATAGCTCCCCCGATGATCAGTAGCATCACTATGAGAATTCCAATGCGTATTAATGCTCGCTTGCTAACAGCCATACTCTAACTATAAAGTAGCGAAAGGAAAAAAGTCAACTGTAGTTCGTGGGAAAAAGAGCTTACTCAAGCTCTTCTGTTTTGGAGTGAAGGAAGTAAAACCATTGATCGAAAAAAGCGAAGAGATATTTAAACGGTGCTTCGATAAAGAAATCAAAAAGCATAAGAAAGATATTAACCCGAGCTATACCTTGGGTCAATTTGCGACCAACAAGGATAACGGGCATAAAGAAGAAGTCCACCAATAAAGTGCCGACACCTTGCTTCTCCCCTACCCGATAGACATTGGCGAGTAACGAGATACGGTACGCCAAAAATGAAACAATTGCTAAGAAGAAAATGAAAATGGTCTGACTGACGATATTGAAATTGAGTTTTGTAAGGACCACTATGATTCCGCCAAAGGAAATAACAAACGCTATCAGCCACAGGATATTAAAGGCAGTTCCAAATCCTTTTTCGACTTGCATTTTGGAAACACGTAACTTGCTCCCCAGCACAGGATCTTCATCATACAAGAGCCGTGTTATGTAGGTAAAAATTCGCTCCGAATTATCCTGTCCAGGTGTGCGGATAAACAAACTCACAATAATCATCAGCAGCGGAGGCACAGTCGTGTTAATGATAATTGATTGCCAATGGATACCGCCCAGGAAAATACGCTCATAAGTTCCCTCGACAAAAAAGGCGAAACCAACTTTGGTAAACAAGATGAAGATAACCGATCTGATCACAGCTGTCCGTACTCGCCTGCTGATACTATCATATCGTTTCTGGCACGCTTCAAAAACAACTTCTCGCAGTTCTTCTTCGTTCTCAAGAATGGTTTTCAGATTGGCCTTTTGGGATTCGAGCACATCTTCAAATATGAAAAAAGCAGCGGTACGACGTTTGACATAAGTGTAGACTTTTTCCCGTCCTGGATATACCATCTGACGATGAATTTCATTATATCCGGCAACGAAATGATCGACAGTATAATCAAGCGTCTTTGGCGTTAATCTGCCAAAGTACTGACAAAAAAGATGGTATCGTAAAAAGGCTAGATCATCACGGGCAAAGGCTTTTCGCACCGCAATAAAAACTTGCGCGTTTTTGGTTTCGATCGCTTCATCCTCTATCACTACATCATCTTTGAGGACATGAAACATAAAATTAGCAATCAATTCCTTCGGACGTTTTGTGTTTAATATATATTGGATATCAGCGGACATCAGATCGTAGGTCCACTCATTGATGACACTTTCCGAAAATTTGTGTTTGGCAAGGATACGCAAACGCATTGATAAATGCAGATCGATGATTTCCTCAATCTTGTGCGCTACTGATTCCCCGATATCATCTGCCGGCAAATATCTGGCCCACAATAATTCTTTGACAAGTGGTTTGGCTGTGGTCTTCCCATTGCCACCCAAGAGCAAACGACGCTTCAAGATACGTTCAATCGTCGCTCGCAAAATAACTTCATCTTCGCGAAATTCCATCGCATTACGCAGACGCTCATACCAGGAGGCAAATTTGGTGACAATAGGATTAACAGTTATACGTCGTTCCTCTTCAGAGTGAGCAGGTTTGGATTCAATTGATTCAACGAGATATTTGGCCAGACTTGAAAGCGGACGAAAGTTTACCATAGATTAATACTATTATATCATTGTCCCAAAAAGCTACAGGAGAAAAAAGGTTTCCCAAGCTCTTATTGATTCTAACGGCTTCATTGACAAATGAAAATCTAATCAATACAATAAATTCGAATGAGAAAAGTAGCTGCTTCAAAATCTTCAACAGAAACCCAACCTTCATCTGCTGATGCCAGCAATTCAATTGTTCTTAAAATTCCCCGAGTACATCTTGCAGCGTTAAGCTTCAAGGAATCTTCTATAGTCCTTTATCTCGGTGTAATTTTAGTGCTTCTTTCATTTATTCTCGGCATGTTAACCAACAAAGTAATCTTCCTGGAAAAACAATTTAAAGATGTCACTAGCGCAGTCGCCGCAACTGCACCGTCGGTAGTACCTACTCCGGTACCTCCACCACAATTTGTAAAAGTGGATAATGGCCATTTATCCATGAGGGGTAATAAAAATGCAAAAGTAACAATTGTCGAATTTAGTGATTTCCAATGTCCGTTTTGCAAAAAGTATTTTGACCAAACAGACGGTCAGATCCAGGACAACTATGTAAAAACCGGCAAAGTAAATTTTGTGTACCGACAGTATCCCCTTACATCTATCCATCCGAATGCACAAAAAGCTGCTGAAGCCGCTGAATGCGCCAACGAACAAAATCAATTTTGGAATTTCCATGATCAGATGTTCCAAAACCAAGACACCTGGGCGCAACAAAGCGCAGATGACGCCGAAAATGCATGGATTGGCTACGCAGGACAGCTTGGCATGGATACTGACCAATTTAAATCCTGCATCGATAATGACAAATATAAAGCTAACGTAGCCAAAGATACTGCCGCCGGAGATAAAGCACAAGTGGATGGCACACCAACCTTTTTCATCAATGGTGAAAGACTTACCGGTGCGCTTCCTTTCAGTTCTTTCCAAAAAGTTCTCGATGCGGATTTGAAGAAATAAAACTCTTTACTGAATGGTAAAGTCCGCAAACTTCTCCTCTATCTCTTCCCATTCAAATCCAAGTTGTTGCACTTCTGCCATGAAGGGACCTTGTTTGCATTGCTCGATAATCATGGTGATCATTGCTTCTTCACCTTGGAGCACAGCCTCTACGCCACCATCTTCAGTATTGCGTACCCAGCCGGTGAGATCGAGCTTTTTGGCGTTACTTTTGACGAATTGTCGATAACCGATTCCTTGCACAGTACCTGAGATGAAGAGATGCGCTTGTTTCATACAATTATTTGGCTTTTTCCTTTGCGTTCTTGCGGAGTTCCTTAAGCTTCCACATAAATAATGCTCCTTTATTATCTGCAGTGCTATCAATTGCAAATGTCAGCGCTTGCTCGAGGATCGAGCGATGCACTGCCTTGGCTAATTTCATATAGAGACTTTTATGTTTGTAGTCATCCAATGCGTCTGCCAAATGAAGGCCAAATGTCTGAAATTCGCGAGAGACGTACTTATCAGTTGTGGGATTAAATTTTGTGAGGACGCTTTTAATTGATTGCATTTGTTGTTTATTTAGATTAAAGAGAAAAGATTAATGATTAATCTACTTTGTATTAAACCGGTTCATGGCAGTTTCAATACCTTTCTCAACTGCAAGTTGTACTGCTTGCGAACCATGTTTGATCAATTCACGCGCTTTTCCTGCTTCACCTGCATGAAATTTGTCGAGCACATATTCTTTGGCATCATGGAAATTCTGTCTGCCGATTGCGTGTTCTTTATCATGCGAAGCACCGATGCCAAGACGAAACCGCCAGAATTTATCTGTCCCGAGTGCGTCCATAATAGACTCAACACCATGATGACCAGCAGCTGCACCACCAAATCGGATCTTCATACTTCCCAACGGTAAATCAAGCTCGTCGTACACAATCCAAACGTCCTCAGGCTCTACTTTATAAAAATCAACCAGGAGTCTCACACTCGAGCCTGAATCATTCATGAACGTTTTGGGTTTAGCGAGGAGGAGTTTTCCTTCTGTGCCATCAGCGCAGGGAATCGTAAAGGAAGCAACATCACTTTTGAGTTTGGTAGTACTTGACCAATCGGCTTTGGCATCACCCAGGTTTTTGAGGACATGATCGACAACTAAGAATCCGAGATTGTGACGAGTGCTTTCATATTTCTCTCCAGGATTCCCCAAACCAACGATCAATTTCATCATTTCAACTATAGCACAGTTCGGTTAAAATTGAGTAAGACTACAAAAGAATTTTCTATGACATAATTTACAAACATTTGAAAGATTGAAGCATTGATTGAAAATTATAATTCCAATTTTAATTGCGGCACGTCTTCTGCTTTTTCTTCTCCTTCATGCCAAATTTGCACTTTACCAAAAATACCATCATAACCCGGATCAATAGAGATATTTCCTTTGCGTACTTTTGTCACTGCTTGTGCCAACTTCCCTCCCCCGACTTTTTCAATGTATGCAATTGGTGCTCGGAGCAAAACATGCAATTCTGATTTGAGTTCTGAACAAAGTTTGGCATAGAGATTTTTAGATTTTTGGCTATTTACCGTTGAACCCAGTGACTCGGCAGCAATTTCTAAGAGAGGAACTAATTTGATATATGGTGGCTGAATTTTCAGAGAATCGGTATACCATTTCACCCCTGCATCATTTATGTTTGTTTGCGTCCGATGCAGCAGTTTCTCATCAGCCAATTGCTGCACTCTGAACAAAACACCTTCAGTCAAACGCCGATGGCAGACAGGACAAATGTTGCCATTCTCACGGATCTCATCAGGACCCAACACAACTTTATGATCACGATGTCCTGAGAAATGATACTTCCCTTCTTCAGGATAGAATTCAAGCGTGTAGATAATTTTATTTGCTTCTCCTAATTCAGGTTTACTGGACCGCATGATAGCCTTCCTTATATTCTCATAACTTGGCACTTCAAGCTCCATCACTGTTGCTTCACGGGACATTTTGGGAGCGCTATGCGCATCGGAGAAAGATAAAATGCTGCGGTTCATCAATTCAGGCATCTGCCAATTCATACCAGGATCGCTGGAAAGTCCCGTCTCAATGCCGTAAACATACGGAGCAAGTTTGCCAAATGCTTCTTCAAGCGAATCAAACCCCGATGCCGAACCATACACGCCGAAGTGCGGCGTCCACACATGTGCCGGAATGATATAGGATCGCTCGTCAATCGAGAGCACTAATTCCAATAAGTTCTCGCAAGACAATCCCACAATCGGGCGTCCATCAGCATTGAGATTGGCCCCTCTTCTCACCAGTTCTTTATTAGTTTTCTCAGCTATTTCCAAACTAGGCACAAACACAAGATTATGAATCCTCCGCACACTATCCCCCTGCTTATAAATAGAAGCAATCTCAGTCGAAAGCAAAAACCTAATTTTCTTCATCATTCCCCATTCTTCATTCTCCATTCTTAACGTATAAAGCCCCTCCTCTGACTCCTCCAGTTGACTTTGTATTTCTTTAAACCACACCGGATGGGTAAAATCCGCAGCAGATAAAATATCAAGACCTTTTTGTCTGGCATATTCTGTCATAACCGGCAGCGTCATTTGAGGAGAAACCGCGCGGGAATATTTGGAATGGAGATGAAGATCTGTGACATACTGCATAAAAAATATTCTAGCATATTCAAGTCTTTAATCCACTCAATGTGCTTTTTTATGATTGGTTCTAAAAAATTTATGCTATTATTCATTGTCAAACAGCGCTCTTTTCATAATGTGCTGTATAATTACTGCTATTATGGAAGACTTACAACCATTCATACCTGGTCTAGAAACTTTTAGAAGTTCAAGCAGTGAAACAAGTGGGAGAGAATTTTTAGGAAAATCCGTTTTGGAAAGCGTACAACTTATCGTACAAAACAACCGACAAATACAGAGAGTCTTTTTTTACACATGGCCATGGACACAAGAGTCCTATACGGATTCCCATACAATACCAGGGAGTGAAACTATTTTATTCATGCCAAAAAATCAAAACAACCAAGTAGTAGGATTATCACGGGATGAATTATTTGATGGCACTCGTACAGATACTTTCATTGCATCTCTACCAAGAGACCATACTGCCTCGATTTCTTCTCGTGTTGAGCTTACAGATGGCAGAGAAAGATATAGCCAGCGAAAAACAGAATGGCATATTTTATTGAAGAGTAATTTTCATACAGCTGTGCATGAAAAAATGTGGCAGATATGCTAAAGTGGCTGCTCACTGCCATGATAAAACTTGCCCTGTCCACTGATGAAGTT
>JBBSGT010000024.1:0-17932 GCA_038253825.1 Candidatus Levyibacteriota bacterium | reverse complement strand
TCTCTCAATGATAGACCTTGGCCTTTGAGCGCATACAGCCGCTCTCGCTCTTCTAAATTTATATGTTTGTAGCTCATTGCATCACCCCCTCTCCTGCTCCATTTTACCTTGGAGTGATGCACTTCGTTTTAGAACTCAAGCTCATGTCAGAAAACGAACCAAGAGGAATATTTAAGAAACGATCTCATATCGTAATGTCTGAGATCGCAGAAGGAATAACGCCGTTAGCTGTACGAGCGCTAATGCATCGAAATCCTGAAATAGCAGAACAGATACACGACTTGCAAGCCGAAAAAGTACCTGTCTTTGTGAGCAAATTACACAACACACCATACCCAATCCGTGCTATTGTGAGTGGTAAAGATGATATGCTCAATCGTGTTCTGGATGATCCGTTACCGGATGAGCCAGAATCTGTTCAGCAAGTCAGAGAAGTTACTGAGGTTGCTTTTAAATTTTTGTCTCCTGATGCTACAGAAGAACATCAAGGAACGCTTGATGAGTTAAATTCGCACCCGGCAGTTGCAGAAAAACGGAAAAAAATAGCAAAAAGAAGACTCGTGTATGATAGACCTTCTGAAGAATTGGCACAACTTGCTGTAGGCGGTGGTGTCGGAATTGGTGCGGCTGTTTTGGCAACTGTTTTGGAGGCTAATGGTCAAGAAGGATGGGGATTACTCGTGGCTCAAGGAGTTGATGATGTAACAAATGCTGGAAATGTAGGAGCTTCTGAAGGTGGAGGACGCAAAAGTTTGCGAACCATAATGAAAGAAAATATACTGGTATTACCTATTTTAGGGGGTGCAGCTCTTGCTGATAATACATTCATCCCGCACATGCTTGAAGGTCCATTACCGGTACGACTAGCTGGCGGAGCATTGTTTACTGCTGCTGCTGTTGGCGGATCTTTGGGGGTTAATGTAGGGAATATAATCCGAAGCGCAAAGACAATAAAAGAACAGGATAGTGAAGGCGCACTCACTACCAGGGACACTGCCAAGGAGGCTGTCAAACGAAATCTTGCACATCCTTTTAGAAAATGGTTATGGATTGGAATGGGGGCTGCATTGGTAGCGGCAGAATACACCGCCGGAACAGGGATACTTGTTGGACATCCGTATAGCGGCACGTTGCAAACTGTTATTGGTGAAATGGAAACACTCGGTGGATTTGCTGGTTTATTCCTGTCAAATACTGCTATCAACGCTAAAGACAATATCAAAGATTGGTTGCAAGTAACGTATGGTAAAAAAACGGACGGGAGTGATTCATGAATAAACAAGGAGCTATTTGACCCGCATCCCTATATATTCAACTTTAGGAAATTGTATTTTTACTTCAGCTCTGAATTTGTCAGCCAAGGTACTTGAGAATTTTCCGTATTTGCCGGATTCGGATTTGGCGCAGAGACTATTCTCCCAACGCTGCAGGATCGGCAAGATCTCTCTTCCCTTTTCATTAAATGCCTCCTGATATTTCTGAGGATCAATCGCATATTTATCGTGAATTTTTTTGAATTCAGCGAAAATGCTATCGTTCACATCGAGCATATCTTGAACATGTTGTTTGTATTTAACCATAGGAAGTTATTTAATCTTGAGGAGTTGCACGTCGAAGATAAGAGTTGCAAAACCGGGAATATCCGGTTCAACACCGTATTTACCGTAACCCAATTCGTGAGGAATAATGAGTCTGCGGATGCCACCGACTTTCATACCTACCACACCTTGATCCCATCCTTTGATCACGTAGCCCACACCGATAGGAGTCTCAAATGGTGTATCACGATCGACTGAGCTATCAAACTTCTTGCCCAACTTTCCTGAACCCTCTGGTTCTTCCAGCCAACCCGTGTAGTGCATGACAACATGATCGCCATCTTTTACTGCTTCGCCTTTGCCTACTTCTACGTCTTCAATTTTGAGCTTTTGATCAGCCATACTCCTAGTATAACATAATTTTCAATTTTCAGTTCTCAATTTTCAATAAATGTTGCAATGTACTACTCCCTAAACATCTATAACACTGAAACATTGTAAATTAGCTCTAATTCCCTGTTATAATAACCTTATGGCGCAAGATAAATATAGTGCAGTATGGGTATCAAGTTCATCCATGGGTGACTTTATGAACTGTCCCCGGCTTTACTACTTACGAAATGTTTATAAAGATCCTATTAGTCGTCATAAAATAAATATTATCAATCCGGCACTTGCCCTCGGACAATCGGTGCATGAAGTGCTCGAAGCACTCTCAACAGTACCTGTGGACGCACGATTTGCGACTTCCCTGATGATTGCCTACGAAGTTGCTTGGGCAAAAGTGAGTGGTAAGATGGGTGGCTTTGCCAATGAGCATGAAGAAGCCCAAGTCAAAACACGAGGCGCGCGTATGCTCGAGCGTGTCATGGACCATCCCGGCCCTCTTGCAAATAAAGCCATAAAAATTCAGAAAGAGCTTCCCAATTATTATCTTTCAGAAGAAGAAAATATCATTTTGTGCGGAAAAATCGATTGGCTCGAGTATCTGTCTGACGATGATAGTGTCAATATTATTGATTTTAAAACCGGCAAAAATGACGAATCACCAACCTCACTCCAACTGCCGATTTATCTCTTGCTTGTTCACAATCTCCAAAAGAGAAAGGTTACCAAAGCAAGCTACTGGTATCTGGACCGGGACGACGAACCGGTAACAGTCAAACTCCCAACACTTGAAGAAGCACATGAAATGGTCATCACGACCGCAAGAAAAGTGAAAGAAGCACGCCTTAAAGGAGAATATAGCTGTCTCAAAGGGGGTTGTTTTGGCTGTAGACCTTTTGAAAAAATCATCAAAAAAGAAGCCAAATTCGTAGGAGTCGGCGGTTACAGCCAGGATCTTTATATCCTAGCGTAGAAGACGTACCCCTCCTTTTATTCTGATGCCATGTGAGGATTCCGAATAATTTCCCAGAGATGAGTCTCGGGAAGAAAAAATAGAAGAGCATTGACCTCAATGGTACAACCTGGGAACTTCTATGCTTCAATTAATTGCATAGTATTATTTGTAATTTCAATAAATTGATTATCATTTAAGGTACGTAAATCATATTTATTACCATATTTTTCAAATACTTTTTTAAGATATGGTGTGTAATTGGGATTATCTGCATGCGGTAGGACCACAAAATCCATAAAACCTAATCCTTTATAGGAATAAAGTACTTTCCCAAATTCACCATCATCATAAATCTTATCCATCTCTATAGTAGGACTTGCAAGTAAAGAACCTGCGCTGGAACCGATATAAATAACTCCTTTGTCTACTAACTCTCCCGCAATATCCATAAAACCACTTTTCTGCGCTTGTTCTAATAAATACGATGTATTGCCGCCAGCAACAAAAATAATATCCATATCTGAAAATTCCTGTAATAATAATTCTTTTGTTTTATTTTTTAAATCTATGTCCTTTACCTTGAATCCCAATTCTTTCAGTTTATTTTTATCTGCATCAAGCCAAGGAGTGCTCTTGTAAATATCTGATGCAGTTGGAATGAAGGCTACTTTAAGCTTCTTTGGAGAACTGTCTAATAAAGGCACAATTTTATCTAAAACGTTAGCTGCAACTGAGGTTAAATATATTTTCATCGTTTCATTATATAAGAAAATGCAAAGATCGGATACTAAGGTATCCTTATTGGACCGGATCATCTGGGGGCCTTGATCGTAATGCACGAGGAGTACAACCTCGGAACTTTTTATCGAAATTTTTCTTGCGAGAGAAGATTTCTCAGAAAGATTGCAACACCATATTCATGATATGAAGGGGCAATATAATCAGCAATTGTTTTGAGACTTTCAGACGCGTTTCCCATCGCCACTTTATAACCACATGCTTCCAATAATGGAATATCATTGTTTCCATCACCAATCCCTATTATTTCTTCTGGAGTAAGAGCGAAATACTTTGCTACTTTCAAAACTGCACTCTGTTTGTTTGCCAACGCAGCGGTAATATCCCAATTTTTCCCCGAAGGACTAGATGCATTGATAATATTTAAATGAGGATACATTTTTTTCAATTCATTTTCTTTCCTTTCCTCATCGGTACTTACCCCAAATGAACCAATACTAATCTTAGGAACATTATGTATGACAAGTGCATCAATGTGTTTAAATGGAATAGGCCCAACAGCCTCAATGGGTTTACCATCAATCGTGTACGCTGTATCTTCTTTCTCAACATAAAATATGGCATGAATGGATGTAAGATATGCAATAATCTCCTGTGCGAACTTGTCGGGAATATATTCTCCATCAATTACTTTTCTCGATATTGGATCAACAATTTCTGCACCTCCTTTTGTGATTTGGGGTGCTCTGAGGTTTAGTTCTTTGCAAGTATTTTCTATAAAACCATTAAAAAGTCTTCCACTTGCGAGGGAAAATATATACCCGGCGTTCGTTGCACTCTTAATTGCGCTTTTAACTTGAGGAGCAATTATTCTTTCCGGCCCAACAAGCGTTCCATCAAAATCACAAATGATTGCTTTATATTTCACCTGAGAATTATATCAGAGAATTGTTCTACACTTATTTATAAAAAGGTATATTGCCAAATTTTTTCCGGTAAGCAACCATAGCAATCTTCTGGTACTCACTTAATTGCTCGTCCTGAATTTTATTTAAAGAAAGCATATGTATTGCTTTTATTTTCTCTGGTTCTTTGATGGTAGGAGTACCTGATTTCAATCGACAGAGATAATCAACGGCTACCCAAAAAGGATAATTTGCACCCGGCATGACTTTTACTGTTAACATAGCAGCGATATCTATCTCCACGCCGATTTCTTCTCTCACTTCACGTCTGAGTACAGCATGGAGATCATGCTCATTTGCATCGACACCACCACCGACTCCTTCAAGCATTCCTACTGCATCACGTGCTTTTTTGCCTCTTTCTAAGAGAATTACCTTATCATCTTTTGTAAAGATGAGTGCCCCAACTGCAACGTTATAATTTTGTGGTGGATGAGGTAAGGTAGCAAGATACTCATGGAGCTGTCCAATTGTTTTCATGAGGACAGTTTATCACAATGTAAATGAAATGCTTGAGAGCCTTGGGTCCCATAGAGAAGAATTTTACTTAAAAATCCCCTTGAACAAATCATTTAGCGTATCCATCTCAGACTTGAAAAATTTCGAAATTGCTTTTTCTTGATTCTTCATGCGATCTTTGACTGCCTCAGTCTGTTGTTTTACTTTATTATTGAGATCTTTCCGCATTTGCATAATCGTTGGGTCAGGTGTAAGACTTGGGGTTATGACACTTGGTCGATTTGTTGGTTGTGGTGAGGGGGTAGTGGACGTATCATTACTGATATGCACCTGGCTATGACCGTCATCAGATTGGACATCGATATTGCCGCTGTCTGAGGTTGTGCATTTGCCATTGACGCAGACCGTCGCATGACTACCACCACCTGAGGTAGTGCATTGACCATTGATACAGGTTGTGGATTGTCCTTGGCTTTGGGAATCGACGCTAACATTCGAATCTCCGGCGTTACCTGAGACGGAAGCGTTCACATCGGCAAAAGCAACTCTGGGAAGAAAGAGGAGAACAGTGACAGCGATTAGTGAGTAAGATCCTGCTACGTATTTCATAGGCACTAATGTATCACTACTATAACACAAATAAAATATTTTGCAAATTATACTGGCAATCCCGTATAATCAAATACGAGCTCTATGAACACACATCCCAAACTTTTTAATAGCAATCATTTCTCCACAGAACGATTTCCAGAAGTTATCGGATTTTGTGATCGTGATGATGCCACCCATATCTCAAACGGCACCGAAGAAAGCTATAACTATTCACTCCATGGCAAGACGATTTATACCCTCAAAAGATTTGCATCCCAATGGGAGCTCGCGGAAAGCGATAAGAACACTATCATGCGAGTGAGTACTGGCCGCAATCTCGCATTGGTGTTGATGCAAGGGCTGCGCTTTTCCGAAGTAGATAAAGATAAACAAGAAGAGCGGGTCAGTATCCTTTTCCCTACTTTAAAAGAAGAAGTCGAAAAAGCTATGGCGCTCATGTACTATTATGGTGGCTATCCTGGGAATTTTTTACTAAAGTCAGCGGAGCTCACGTTAATCATTGAGCAATTCATGGATCCTACAATCACCTTTCTCTCCTATTCCTATGTCCCGGCCAGTTATCTGCAATGGCTTCGCGAACAACTCACCAACGCCGGCATTATCCAACCCGGCACCACCAAAACATTGTGGGTGTATAAGAAATAACCACTTTAGAAACGTTTTTATTTAGTAACTTATTACTCGCAACTTACCTCAACCCTGACCGTAAACCAGGGATCTCAAAATCAAAGTTTAGTAGTTTTTGAGGACCTGAAAACCTAAAAGCAGAACAGCATCGTCATCATGAACAGTTCTGTAGTACTTTTGAAACGTTTCTTTTTGTCTCTCTTTTGAGAGATAAATTTCATGACCTACTCTGTCTATGGGTAAATCTTGAAATGTCGTAAATGATTTTTCAATAATCTTTACTTGAGCAAATACTTCATCAGTAGAACTATCATGGACCTCAATAACATCTCCTATCTGTAAAAATGTATATTTATCACCGAGGCGATAGGTTAATGTTTTGGAACCATTTTTAATTAAGGGCACTAAATCAGGTGCAAATCCAATTGATTTATTTCTCATAGAAGCATTATAACATTGTTACAATTTACTGCGATTGCTCTCCTTGTCTGGACATAAATTCTGGTATATACTACCCCCATGGCAGACGCTCTTTATGAAAATACCTACCAACTTGAAGACCAAGCTTTGATTATTGCCAACGAAATTTTTAATCTTATCAATGAATATACCAATGACAGTCAGGTTTCGAAATTCTTCCTGACAGACGAAGTTGCCAATGCTTGTTATGGATTGACAGCAGGGTTCACTTCCGTTGTCTATACACCGTCACTTGATCCTGAAGAAACTATCGACTCAATGATGCTTTCTTTTCTCTATGCACTCATGACTTATGGCTTTAACATTTATCTCAAAGAACGCTCGCTGCGTACGAATTCAGCACCATACAGCATGCCTTATGAGAAAAAAATTGTGAAGAAAGCACAGAAAGATACCCTGTCAAGAACTACCAAAGGTGATCTCGTATCCACAGCGCTTGCAGATAATATTATCGCGATTTTAGTTGAAAATATCCGTAATCAAATGGATTTGAAAGAGTTCATTATCAAAGAGCATCGTATGAACAGAAGTAAATTTTGGGATTACGTCAAGCTTTCTCTCTACTGGGGCTACAACTTCGCCCAAACCTTACTCGAACCTGAAGTCGCAAAACCCCATAGAAAACCTCGTCAAACCAACTAGCGCATTTTTCTAATTAAAGACCCATAATATTGACTACGGCCGTATTATTTGGTATAGTTAAGCCTTGTAACCCATGAACTGGCGTCATTTTGCGATGCCTGAAACATTGTTTACAAAAGATTTTATTACTCTTGTACTTTAACAATGTGTTCATAAGAAATGCACCTCATTGGGTGGCATAGTGTACATTATCAAAACAATAGTGTATAGTATGCCGCCCATAAGGGTTCCACGCCATGAAGAATAGTGTATGCTCGAAGCTACGTTATTCAATGAGTCGCTCAGATAGCGTCTCATCCATGGTTTGGTTTGGCAACTAAGATGATCGGAGATTGTCGTGGAAAAGGAACCTCAGGCAACGGATGCTCCTCAGACACCAGCTGTCACCAAAGAAGAAAGGGAACAGACGGCAAGTCTACTCTCATTGATGGGACTATTTATCGAATATCCCAACGATGCGACGGTTCGTTTTCTGAAGCCTTTCTTGGCTGATCAGCAAGCAATCGATGCTTCTCATCTCTCAACAGAAACACGCGCCCAAACAAGAATGGAGCTACGTCTTCAACTGAAGAGTGATAGAATCCCTCGACGTATCATAAGACACTTGAGCGCTGATCAACTCCAGATCCTTGCTCAACAACGAGCTGAATACCTCTGTGGAGAAGCCTGCGACCTTGCGGAGAAGGAGGAATTGCTAAGATTGATTGAAGCAAGCCTTGTGCACCCGGGGTTACCACCACGGTTTGGGGATGCGCTGATGTTTGTTTTCAGCCGTTTTCGTGCATCTAGTTTTGGTCTACCAAGACTACGGGAACTCCATGAAAATGGATTCATCGTACCGATGCTTTCAAGCACGGAGGAGCTAGAAAAATATCTTGGAGCTTTGTTCCGAGGCGAAAATCCGCAGATTTTTCCTCAGCTATACAGGGCTTCGGGTGTGAGATCGGCTGATTCACCACGTCTACGCAATCCTCATAGTTGGATGTGATCTTGGTTTGACCGATTCAGTCCCAGACGGTGACAGTTATCGTTGACTCGCAGAGTTAACAATGAAGGTCATCGGGGATCGATTGTCGGCCACCATGTCCATAACATGAACACACGAGAGGAGTATAAGAGAGAATAATAAGGGGCGCCTGGCGCGACTTTCGCAGTTTTGCGTACGCCGCTTGGCTCAAGCAATGCTTGCGGTTTCCGCATTCTACGAATTTCATTCGTAAACCCGCCAGGCGCCCCACTCTCTCAAATTTAACAATGCAACAGAATTACTGTCTTATGAATGGATTGATAACGGCACTATAGAAGATGCATTGGAAGGTAAATAACTCTTTTACCGTTCTTTTCCTGAGGCAATCTTTTCCCAAGGGAATTCACTGCGGCCGAAATGGCCGTATGCAGCAGTGGGAGTATAGATGGGACGCAAGAGATCAAGTGTTGTAATAATACCTCGTACTGAAGTATCAAGTAATTTATCTTTGAAATCGTCCAGTGCGTCCTCACTGACTGTTGCTGTACCAAAAGTATCAATTGTTTGCATCAGAGGCTTGGGTTGTCCGATGACATAAGCCAAACCAACTTCACACTTTGTCGCCAGTCCAGCCGCCACAATATTTTTAGCAATATATCGTGCAGCATACGCTCCCCCACGATCAACCTTACTTGGCTCTTTTCCACTAAAGGCGCCACCCCCAACTCGAGCATAACCACCGTAGGTATCAACTACAATCTTTCTACCCGTTAAACCCGCATCAGATTGAGGGCCAGGAATATGCCACAAACCAGTACCGTTGACAGTAATATCTTTGTCCTCAGGAAGGGCGATATTGTACTTTCGCAAAACCGGAGTGAAAATATATTTGATAACATCCGCACGAACTTGCTGGGCTGAGGTCTCTTCATCGTGTGCAACTGCTGCAACCAATTTTTCAATACCAGCTGGTTTACCATCTTCGTAGCTGACAGTCACTTGCGTTTTCCCGTCTGGTCGAAGCCAGGTGAGTTCTTTTTTCTCCCGCGCTTCATCAATGCTTCGGGCCAGTGCATGGGCAAGGGTAATAGGAAGTGGCATCAACTCTGGCGTTTCATTACAAGCAAATCCAAACATCATCCCTTGATCACCAGCTCCAACCGCTTCTTCACCATTCCGATCAACACCCAGGGCAATCTCTGGGGATTGTTCATGGATATTGTTAAAGAAGGATGATTCTTGGCTAAAACCCCAGGCAGGGACTGTATAACCGAGCTTCTCAACCATATCTCGCGCGATCTTCTCAAAATCCAGAGTTCCCTTGGTTTTGATTTCACCAAAGAGAGAGATTTGATTGGCACCTGCAACGGTTTCGATGCCACAATGAGAATTGGGATCTTGTGCCAAGGCAGCGTCAAGAATTGCATCACTGATTCGGTCACAGATTTTATCAGGATGTCCTGCACACACTGATTCAGATGTAAAAAGTGTTTGTTTTGCCATAAAAAAAGCCCCACCGAAAGGGACTTTCATTTTACCTTCCGGTCACATCTCTTCAATTCTTGAAGACAGGCACCCTGCACAATACTATTTATTGAAGGGTTGCCATCATGTACTCGAGAGTACATAAATTCTTGATGTGCTTACATTAAAGCACATTTTGCTCATTTTGCCAAGGTGGGGGGTGCAAGTTTGGTAAGTTTTAGCTTTTCCTCATCCCGATACATCGCATAATTAATGATCAATAAGGTAAAGACATTGATAGCAAGCCCGACGACTTCATACCACTGCTGATGCATCAGAACAAAAAATTCCGTCAGCAAAATCGTAATCAGAATCGAAATACGGAAAAACCGGTATGCTTCAACCCGTGAGAAACGCAACGCGGATAACCCAATCAACACAAATATTCCCGCAAGCAGTGATGAGTACAATTGCCCTAGATCACTAAATGACAATACAGGACGCAAAAAATAAAACATGCCTATTTTGGCAACCGTATAAAGCGTTTGAAATGTCAGAAAAATAATCACCACATTGATAACAAACCCCGACTGGGCAATCGCATAATATCGCTGTCTGAGACCGTAGCGCAACCGTGAAAAGATCCCCGGCGGAGGTGTGTCTTCCACTTCAAGCTGGGTTAGGAGTTGTTTGAGTGCTTTCACGATAGGATTTTTTGGATCGCATTTGCGCAGGTACGCTACTGCCCTTTTTTCCTCCTCTTCATCAAAATCATTAATCGCCGACTCTTTGATCATCTCTAGTGCATTGACAAGATATTCCCGCTGGGTCACGGCCCTGTAACGGGGAATAAAACGCAAGATAAGAAATAACAACACAAAGACAATATAAATGAGTGCAATCGTGGGCTGAAAAAAGTAATTATTGTCTGAGGTGATAAATTTTCCAAGTTCATCAATGAATGCTCCAAAACCAATGCCCCCAAGAATTGACGCAATCACTGCTGTCTTTTGACTAAGAAATGATAAGAGTATAATAAGCGCCACCATCATAAAAAACCCTCCCCACAGAATATGTGCAATATGAAAAGATCCAGATCCCAAATGCGGATAGTGTGTTAGTTTCAAAAAAATGCGGATAATAAAAATGCTCAAAACTGCTGAGATAAGAAAATTTTCCCGATAAGAATCAGCCTCAAGATTGCGAATAAAAAGATCTTGCGTTACCATTCGTTCTATTATACAGCTAAGCGGCCATTGCATCATGCTGAAAATTATATTACGCTTAAAGTGATGCTGATTAGGCTCAGCAATGACAGTATGGAGAATACACCCACTTCACCACACAAGCAATCAATGCATTCGACGAAACGCCTTATACTCTGGCTTATCGTGGGTTTTCTTGCAGTTATCTTCTTCTTTTTTAGAAGCTGGACAATCAGTCAATCTCAAAACCCCCAACTTGCTCCACCAAAAATCTCGCCCACACCAATAAGCTCAGGAGACATCACCCTCACTACTCCTGGCCGCAATGAACATGTCCCGCAGGATTTTATTGTGACAGGTACGGCAAAGAGTAAGCTTGTCGGTATCAGACTCCTGGATACATATAGTGGGCATGTCATAACCGAAGTAAGAGCCACAACCAATGCAACCCAACAGGGACAGTTCGGTCTGTTTGGAGCAGAACTCTCAATCACTGATGAGGCAATCAGATCAGAATCCCCATTGGAGCTTGATATTTTTATCCCATTAGGTAGGCAAGAACTGAATAAAATGACCATCCCACTCACCTTTACACCAGTCGATCAATAACAACTCTAGGCTTCTAAAACAAGCCTGCATCATCCAATATTGACATATTATAGGCTATATGTTATAGTTATATACATTTTCTTCAAAAGAGAAAATGAAGTCATTTTCAGCTTTGCTGATTATGATCTGCTCTTTAACAGGCGTATAAGATTTGTCAAAAAAGAAACACGCTCTCTCCTAGGAGATGCGTCCGTTTTCGCGGAGCCACTGAGAAGAATAGCTATATTTTCAATCAATGTCGTTTGTACGTTTTATCTGTTTGAAACGTCTATTCTATTCTTTTGAGTGGCCTCGCGTTGGCGCCAACGCAAAAACCCTCTCTGAGGCATCTTGCCACAGAGTGACTCACCTAGCTAGGGAGCAAAACAGTGACATCATCGGGCCCATATGGAGGTATACCCGGAACAGGATCGTTTGGAGGACCAGGGAGGAACCGTTTTAATTTTACGGGAGATGGATACACTATCAATATCAATACTGATGGCCAACCACCCCCTGGAGATCCACCACGAGCACGACGAGTAAGAACTCCACGCCATCCCCTCGGGAATAACTTCCTCAGGAATCTGTTGATCGCGCTTGGAGCACTGTTACTCGCGTCCATTATTTTGTTTGGTCTCATCTGCTTGTTCAGCACCATCAGTTGGAACTCTCCAACACAACATGCAGCAGCACCACCACCAGTTGCAGCGCCAGCACAACCAGCACCAGCACGTGCACCCTCGGCAACTAACGTCACTACGTCGGAAGTCATTGTACCCACGTGCACAGGTTCTGTCTGGCAAGTATCAGCGATAGGCTCACAAGCCCATCAGCACAATCCCCCCTCCGTCCCGGCCTGCGGATACCTAATCGCTTATGGCGACCTCTACGAGAATGGAACGAGTACTTACCTCGTATTCAAGCCAGGCGACAAGATCCAGCGTCCGAACGGGGACAATCTGAGTGGAGCAATCTACTACAGAACAGTAACGGGGGACTCACAGAATGATGTCAATCATCGGCTCGAGGTAGAAATCTCTCTGTTGGAATCACAACACTACAGGATCGATCCTATGAACGGGAGCTGAACCCTGATTGGGGCGCGCACGGCAGTTTAAACTGTACACACAGTCGCGAGAAGCGAATATGTGTACGGCATGCCGTGACGCGCCCCACAAGGGAAGCTATAACGACTACCGTTATAACAATACGAAGCAATTGCTCTCGTAAATGGTGGTTTGTTCTGATAGAAAAAATGTTTCTTCCGAGACAACAAAAAAGTAGACACAAAATGTATCTAATCGGCTTGTCGCTTTGTGACAAAACTGACGAGGATGCTCGAGTGTTTGCCCATGTAGGTTTTTTTAGAGATTATCTCTCCTCGAACTTCGTCACTTTGACGATCTCTCGCAGAAGATTTTCTCATGCCGCTACTTATACGCCTTTTTCCTATACTGTTAAGGAAATTACTTTGACGCGATAGGAGAAATCAGAAAAAGAAGCATTACGCTGCATCACGCAGTTTTGCAGCGCCATACATAGCCCCACCCCCGGCAGCAGCACCTAGACCCAATTTCATCGCTCCCCCAATAATGGCAGCTGAGGGGATACCAAAGAGCATGAGCAACGCAGCAAGCATACCACCTGCAGCAACTCCCGGCCCTGCAGCCTTCACTTTATCCCAGACATCTTTTTCAGAGATACCTTCCGCTTGTAATTTACCCATCAAACTCTTATACCCTGCATGTTGGTCAAACATGATATTCTTAATCTTACTAATACGTGCATCTTGTGTATCACCGAGCCATTCTTGATCAATAAGTTGCACCATATCATCTTTCTTAAATTGCCCCGCCCGCATTCTTCGTAGAAGTAATGCTTCTCCTACTTGCGCCTCAAATTTTTCCTTCACATCAGGACGAGCGTCAAGATACGCTCTTGCCTCGGCTGTTAAAGGTAATCCATCTAACCCTAGCTCAGAAAAGTCTCTCCAATCTGATCGTACGGCACCTTCTTCTCGATCCATCAAAATACTTGCTTTTTTATACGCGTTAGGATCTTTCCATCGATCTTTGAGACCTTTTATTTCATTCTTCATCCACTCTTCATCGATACCGGCCTCAAGCGCTTCTCCATTGGTAACAACGACAGCTTCTGCAGCATCGAGATTAGTGCGTATCATCTCATGCACAGAATCTCCCACGACGTTATTCATTTTATTTTGGACATTCTGTTGAAATTCAGTCCCCATTGCTTGTGTTGCTTGCACATCAGTTGTTGTTCCGGCAGGATGCCCTCCCACGGCATCCATTGCTAATTGTCTTGCAGCCACTTCTTTTGGCTTGGGGGTAAATCTCATTTTGGCGATTTTTTGAATATTTTTATTCACAAGGCCTTGCAAATGTTCATCTTGCAGCACACCGTCGACCACGGCAGCGCCTTGCGCTCTGCGTTCAGCCGTTTCTTGCGCTGTTCGTCCCGGTGTTGCGAGATCACGCATATATTCTCCCATTACCGGATTGTTACCAAGTGCACGCGTAACATCTGCCCTTCGAGTCATTTTTTCGGGATCGGTTAAACGATCAAATCCTTCAGTAACATATTTGTTAACCGCATCTATTTGATTGCCGGCACGAGTAGCATCAACAGGATTCGAAAAGAGTGCTTGGGTATTATATTTTTGCTCATTGGTGACACCGAGCGTTTTTTTATACGACTCCAAAACATCCCGATCCCTTCGCTCCTTTACGCCTTTGTCCATATCACTTCTTACGAGACGAAGACGTTCCGGACGGGTATCCGTTTTCGCTGCAGTATCAACCTTATTAAGGACTTGACCTTGAATAGCTTCTCTGGCTGTATTTGTTGCTTCTGCCATAGTTAATTTATTTGGTTCTGCTCTTGCTTGTGTGTGACACTTTTGGCAAGTTTAATCGCATTTTCTATCTTACCATGTTCAAGAAGTATAAGTACACCTTGTGCGACTTCATCATCAATTTTTTCTTGCATCTTTGCTTCTTCCAAAAACACTAAGGGCTTAAAAAGCTCCCAGCGCTCTGCTAATGTCTGTAAAAATACTTTTACTTCTTGCTGCGTTTTGGCTGCATCAATACCATCGAGTACAAAAGCAGACATTTGAGACATTTTAAATTCGCTTATTTCTTCTTGCTCCAATGCTCGTATCATGATATCGACAATCGCTTCTTCCAGTTTTTTCTTTTCTTCAGATAACTGGTCCATCTTATTTTAGACTAGAGAAATCCATGTGAAAAGTCAACTAGTACTTGCAATTGCTAGGCACATCTTCTATTGTTAAAGTAGGACAATTTATGGACGCAACAAAAGCATATAAAAATCGCATCGCACAACGCTTGACTACTATTCTTATTGATGCGTATGAACAACAGGCTCTGGATAGACATGAGATTAGTATTCTCGCAACGTATATCCGGGAAGAATTTCTGCACAAACAATTTACTGATGCACAGATCTTTCGTTTTGTGGAGGAATTGGCACACGAAGTTCCCCTCTTTGCCAGTTTACTTGCCGATCCGCAGCAACAACCAGTAAAAAATGTCAATCGCCACTTTCTTGAACAAGTGGCAAAATGATGCTATGTCAGAAACAGGAGAAGCACCACTCATAACTTTAACTCGAGAACAACGAGCGCAGTTGCGTAACGATGCAAAGTTCGTTGTGATGACAGAACACACACATGGCTTGACTGGACGTGGAGTAGAGCGTGTCAGACTAGCGCGTGAAGCAGTGAAGACGGCAAATTTTGACGCAGGTTTGCAAGAAATCGTCGAATCTCCCAGTGACATAGTTGCAAGAGCTCGTGAACGCTTGGGTGAAGTTGGCACCACCCGAAATCCAACCACACATGCGAGAGAATTTTCTACTGAGGAAAAAGCTCGTCACCGTCGTGCTGAAACAGCACTCACATTAGTTGGCGATTTCGTGGAAAAGGGTTATGAGGGAATAAAACCCGACCAACAAAGAGCATTGGTAGATAAACTACGATCAATTTTTATCAATCATCACGTGCTCGGAAAAGGCTTTAGTACAGATAGGGCTGTACAAGATAAAGAAATAATTGCTTGGATACAAGATCCTTTGTATGCCAAAGTTGTAGCAACGCAGCTTGAAAAAGTAAACGAGATTATGTTTACAAATCTGAGCGATATCCATGCTGCTGCAGCAAATCGAGCTGAGAGCATCGGAAGAGAAAACGTTACTCAAGATGCAGAAAAACGTTTCAGGCAAGCTGCCGAACGTACGAGACGATCATTAAGAGATCTACAAGATCCAAATGCAGCACAAAATTTACCACAAAATCGTACTCAACGATTACTTCAAGACGCCCGAGACACGAGAGACGAAGCTCAGACAGAATTTAATACTGCTCAAGCTGATTATACCCAAGTACTGCAAGATCACCTTGCTGCGGGAGGAACTCACCGTACAGCTCTACAGGATCCTACGGTTATGCAAGCATATAATGCAGTGAATGCTGTTCGAACAACAAGAGATAATGCTAACCGTGAGTTTCAAGTAGCACAACGACATGCCTATCAACAAGAGCAAGAGCAAGAGCTGGAAGTGAGAGAAGGTGAGCTCGAAAATAGGCTTGAGCAACAGTATGAACGCCGTGATCAAGCACGTCTTGCGGCAGCCCGATCACCGGAAGAAGCTGCAGCCGCCCGAGCTGCTGAGCAAGATTTACTCAGTAAGCGAGCAAATGAAGAAGCACTCTTCGCAAGGCATCTGGATAATGCACTAGGGGTTGCCATGAGAAAAAGTATCGCTGATAAACTAACACAAGCGGTTCAAACGCTGGAAGAGGTTGAGCCTGAACTCTTAAGTGAAGAAATAAAGGATGCGAGAAAAGATGTCCAGGATCAGATGAACAAGATATTCACAACAAGCGTTCCGCGTTCCCGAGGTTTGTTCAAACGCCCGATCATGGAACAAGTTCGCGACCAACAAAAGATTGATGAGCACTTCACGAGACTCCTTGCAGATGGTCCGAAAGACGATATCCGAACCATTTTAGCAGCGAAAGGTTATACTCCAGATACAATTAACGAATTGATGGATAATGATAATTTTACTGATATCATAAAACCATTTTATTCCAAAAATGTGATTGCACAGCGTATGCTCACCAGAGGCATCCGGCCAGCAGAAGCTGATCTCATACTAAAAAGCAGTTGGGGTAAGGATATGATTCAACAAGCACTTGAGGTTAATAATGAATACCGAAAGGTTGTCCAAGACCTAACCGATACAGAGGATATAGATATGGACAAACCGGAATTCAGAAATCGACTGGCTCGCGAAGTTGGAAATAGACCATGGCTTCTGTTAACGATATTCCCATTTCTTAAAGCCGCATGGCAAGCTCAGACTTATGACAAACGACAAACTTTGACCGAGCAAATCGCTGCATAAAACGTATGAAAATCTCGAAATATCTCCATTCCTGTCTCCTCATTGAAGACAAAGACCAAACGGTACTCATCGACCCAAGCAATTTTACGGCACAAGAAAAAGCACTCGATGTAACCAAACTCCACCAACTCGACTATATTCTCATTACCCACGAACATCAAGATCATTGCTATCCTCCACTCATCAAAGACATGCTTAAAAAATTTCCAAAAGCGATAGTTATCAGCAACGAATCAGTTGCTAAGCTACTGAAGAAAGAATCCATTCCCGTCACTATGATGGGAACAGAACAAATTCTTCTTGAAGAAGTTGCACATGAGCGTCTCTGGGACACCGAGGTGCCGCAAAACACCATGTTTCATCTTTTCGGCAGACTGACGCATCCGGGGGATTCTCATCATATCCAAAAGACCAATGATATTCTCGCGCTTCCTCTTGAAGCACCCTGGGGTAGCATGAGGGACGCCGTAAACCTCGCATTAAAACTCAAACCAAAATTCATCATCCCGATTCATGATTATTTGCTCAAAGATACAATCCGTCAGATGATGTATCAACGCCTGGAAGCATTTTTCAAAGAAAAAAATATCATCTTCAAAAGCCTCGAAACGGGGAAAGTCATCACCATTTAGAATGTAAGAATGAGGCATAGAGGTTCATTTCCAAAAAAAAAGTAGAGAGGACACTATCGCTTTGGAGACTGTCTCTTCCTGACTTCACGGTTTAGGTACCCCAAAACAACTATTGATGCCTAGAGCCCCATAAGCTGTTCCTGGAGAGGTGTTAGCTGGGAGAAAACTTCAGCTTCAGGCTGGTTGGGTATGCGGAGTGTGTATTGCCGGATTGCC
>JBBSGT010000023.1:0-18881 GCA_038253825.1 Candidatus Levyibacteriota bacterium | reverse complement strand
ATAGGCAGTCCCTTCCATAGTCATCTTACCATAGCATATTTTATGCAATTTGTGAAGTTATTTCAGATTGTCTACTAATTAAGAAGCCTCATAGATTTTGCTTGAACCCAATTAATTTCAAATAATTGTCTTTGGATATTGGCTAAATCTTCATTATATATTTCCACACCAGATTTATTGTCACTATCGTAGCTGTAAAAAACGTAAACATTATTGTAAATGAATACTTCTGATTTTAGCTTTAATTGTTGTGGATCAAGATAACGTGCTTGCCAGTATGTTTTTATCAATTCCTCAACTTTTGTCCATGATGCTAGATTTTTTTGCCAGAGTAATACACGTATAGATACTTTATTATTAACAAATTCCCGTCTTATTTCTTCAGAAAATTTATGAGGTAAAAAAGTGGTCATATCATATGAAGATTCATATGTTAATAATTCTCCTTTTGCTTTTGTTGCGTTGAAAAATATTTGCTTAATTCCATCTGTTCCTGAGTAATACAGTACTTTTGTTTTTTCATTCTTTTTGTACGCAATCTTTTCCAAGTGACCCAGAACAGCTGGAAGAGTCTCTTTCAATAATTGTGTTTCATGCTCTTTTTCTTTCAGTAGCAAAGAAAACTTTGAAGGATGAGTTGCTCCAAATTGTAATCCACGGTGTGTGATTTGTTGTTCGACTAACTGTCTCGAACTTAGTTTGTCCAAAATCCGGTACACCTTCGTTCTTGCCATGTGGACATTCCGACTTATATTAAGTGCTGTTTGGTACCCATTTTCTAATAAATACAGGTAAATTCTTATCTCCTCGGGAAGAAGTCCAAAAGGGATAAGTAAATGATATATATTGTCTGTTTAATCGGACATCAGATTGAATTATAGCAGAAACTATTTAAAATGTCCTCTATGCAAATAGAACGGAAGAAATATTTTATTAATGCTCATGAAATACCTTCTCGGACATTCGGCCCGGTTACAATTTTTGACCTACGTGAAACTGATTTACTGCCGCACGACTATCAAGAGAGAATGAAAAGTCTTGCCCAACATGCTGAGCTAGTCGAAATGAAAGGGGGGGCTGATCCATCATCGTTGGAATCTCCTGGGACGATAGTCCCTTACCGTGTGGTTGATGGGGAAACTATCCGTAATTTGCCGGACGGTGTTTGGTTGGATGATCTTTATAGGGGAGCCTTTACTCAATTAGCTTCACAGCTAAGCGGAGAAAAGATGGCACCATCAACGGATATTAAATCAGGTGCAAATCTTAATGTTGTTGGACGGGGTCATCGTTATGAACTACATAAAGATACGAACCCTCTAACAGGACTTCTTTATCCTGACTCGGTTAGAAAAGGTGAGGGAGGAGTTTTATCCGTGCAGGTTGACAACAATGTTGAACTTAGAATATCGCCTCAGGAAGGTATGTTGCTTTTGAGTGCTTTAGATCAAACACCACATCAAGTCTTAGTTTATACAGGTCGAGTTCCACGTCTATCCGGAGTAATGAACTTCTTCCCTCAAGGGAAAGAGCCACAAAGACGACCTACTTTAACGAGGCATGTCTTGAATACACAATAATATGACAAGAAACTTTCAATATCCTCGCAATTCTTGGGTTGATGAACGAGTTGCATTGTTTAATTCGCCTATAGCTGGTTATGGCATTCGAGCAACAAGTAAAATAAACAAAGGAGAAATTATTCGTGTTTGGGGTGGAATACCCATTGATGAAAAGGATATTGATACATCTGATGTAAATACAACTTCATTCGCTGCGGTAGATGAAACAGAAGATCATACACTGATCTATTTACAAACATTGCAAAGCGAAATAGACAATAATCATCCCGCAAATTATGGCAATCACTCATGCGATCCGAATATGTGGCTTGATGGACCAAATATCTGGATTGCAAGAAGAGACATCTTAGAAGGGGAGGAAATTAATTCTGACTATGCAATGCAGACTGCTGATGAGAAGTGGAAAATGGAATGTTATTGTCAGCGTCCCAATTGTAGAAAAGTTATTTCAGGAGAAGATTGGAAACGAAAAGACCTCCAAATGAAATATAAAGGGCATTTTTCTCCGTTTATTAATAATAGAATTAAATTTGATTCTTCGACAGAATCATATTACCATACTTTGGACAAGTGAATTCTGCATGAGCTTCTTTCAATTCTCTTACCTCATCTTTATGGAAGCTACACGCAACGATGTATTAATTACGAGCTATCTTAGAGAGGAGTTACCCCCAAATCTATTGATAAAGCAGTACTGGATTTTACCAGAATTAAGAACTCACATTACGCAGTCAACTAGCAAGTTGTAGTTTTTCTAATTGGTCCATGCTTGCTCGAAGAGCCTGAACATATAATTTTGCTTTGATTGCAAAATGATTCAGATTTGTTTTGATCTTTAATACTTCCAGTTTGTAATATGCATATATGGAGGCAAAGAAATGATTCTGTTGGGTTCTGATGGTTTTGGTTGGTGACTTTGCTAGTCCTGTGTTTGACTTTATTGATTTATGATACTCCTCAATTGGCCACCTTTTTTGGTAAACATCCATAATCGTTTTTCCTTCAACTGTTCTGTCGCTGCATATCAGATACAATATCCCGTTGCTCCCGTTTTCGTTCTTGAAAACCTGTTTGACCAGTAACACTGGAAAGGGTAGTTCTTTGATATATATTTTCTCAGAGGTATTTTCTGCTATGTTCAATGTTTCAACTTGTTGAAATTTGCCTTTTCTCTTTTCTTCTTTTGTCCTGCTCACTAAACGATTTGTTTTGATTGGCATCACAAAGTCTTTCTTTAAATCAAACTTGATATATTCCATATTATCATTGCTGCTAAACCACACATCTGCAAGGATCCACCTGCATTTGATCTTGTTAGCAACTATCGCTACTTTTGCCATCTCCTGAAAATATTCATTCTTCGTCTTCTCTGATTTCCTCCTTTCTTTCCCTGTTTTCTTATCGGTATATTTCTCTGTCTTTTGTATTGGTTGAAATCCAACTGGAATAGTGACTGCTTGATTGTGATACAAAAGACTGAGTATATTTACCCCTTTCACACTCCTCCCAAACGTGTGGTCAAAATGCCATGTGATCAGTTCACTCTCATCAGTGTATTGCTTCTCTTCTATCGTATCATCAACGATTAACACCCCGTCTCCTGTCTCTATCTTGCATATTGTTGGCTTTATCAATTTCCATAGCTGCCTTGAATCATAATCTTCCTTTGATAAAAACCTCGTGATTTTATCATGGCTTATTGCTCCTGCTAGAGCATCTGATAATCCTGTGACTGTGGTGTAGGAAAATGATGAAATTAAATAGTCTGTGTAAATATCTAAAAGTTGCTTATTCATAGCAGGATAATTATCCTATCACATCAAATGATCTCTTGTCTCTGCGTAAGGTGAGTTATTAAAATAACGTCCTGTATAAGCAGGACTTTCGCTTGAAAAGAACTTTCTGTATCAAACAGAATCGAAATTGATATATTTTGACCAGCTTTGATAACTCAAAGCGAAAGTCCTGATAAGAAAAGTCTCCCAGATATCGGGTTTGAAATTAAAAAACGCATTCGAGCCGAAATGGGGGAATGGGTTAGCTGTAATGTGGGGATTGGGACAAATAGAGTTGTTTTAAATTTTTCTAAACCAGTTAATATTCTCCTTGCTTGAGAACGAGAAATGTATATAGTGCCCATTGTGTATAATCTTATTTTAATCTATCTTGTAGAATATTATATTTTGGTGTACTAGGTGGTATTGTTGGGAGCCGGGCGAGCAGGCTTCTTGTGGGTTCTGTTTCAAATACGATAAACACATTTTATTGATTCTTTTTCCCATATATACTACCATAAAGAAAGGATACAAAATGGCAAAACCCAGTAAAGCAAAACGACAATATAAAAGACGAGTTTCGCTTGTGATGCTTTGTCTTCTCGTGGCAGGCCTTCTCCTCACGATTGTCACGGCATTACATTTGCAAGTCCTGCAGACACATGCCGTAGGAGTGCGATTTGGCACCTTGCCACCAGGGTCTGCCTTACCAACTGATGCAGAATGTGCCCAGAAAGTACGCCGCTCATCATGGGAACCACGTCCTGAAAACCAACAAGCAAATAACAATAATGTCTCTACTTCAGGATACCACCTCACAGGCAGTGAACTCGCAAAAGAAGATCCAGCATTTGAAGCGAGGGTAACCGGCAACTTTACAGGAACAACGGATGAGGTTATCCAGTGGGGTGCCTGCAAGTGGGGATTTGATGAAGATGATATCCGAGCAGAAGCAGTTGATGAGAGTCAATGGAAACAAGCAACCCTTGGTGACTGCAATGGTAATTCACAACCAGATACGAATAACTGTCAAAGCATTGGGCTCTTGCAGATCAAAGGAGCCAATATCCCTCCGACACACCCGGGTACCTATCCCTATGGGAGAAACAGTACGGCGTTTGCTGTGGATTATGCCTTAGCTATACGAAGAGCGTGTTTTGAAGGGAAAGAAACCTGGTTAGGGACCGGCTATGCAGCTGGAGACGAATGGGGTTGTATCGGCAGATGGTATTCAGGAAAGTGGCATGATTCAGGTGCTGAACAATATATTACTCGAGTTAAATCATACTTAACAGCCAAAACGTGGAATACCTATGGAGCAGGTTCCGCACCTGCCGAACCAACTGACACGAATGCGCCAACAACAGCCACTGGATCTGCTTCAGGAACAACCCCAGCAACTGGTGTGGTACCTTCCTTTCAATGTATTGGTGGAGTCCCATGCACATCACCTCCTAGTATATCCGGGTCGTCACAACAACCTTCCCTACCAGTTACCAGTCCCTCTCCTCCTGGTGGTATCAGCAGCAATCCAAATACCCAACAGCCGATAGCACAACCACTGGTGGGAGGTAATACAACACCACCTTGCACAGCGAACCACTCAAGCTATGTTCATAAGCCTGGCGGTTTTCTGCAAGGATTTGGGCAATTTTTCCTCCTGCTTATTCAGTTGCTCTTTCAAGTTATTGGTGGAGGTTCCTCCGCTCCGTGTCCTCTGCCACGATGATGCGTCGTAACGAAGTATGTCTTTTCTGAAATTTTATTCGGAAAATTTCAGGAGTTCAAATATAATTAATGAATATGAAAAGGGAAGAAACAAAGTACTTTGCATATACAAAATCTATGTCTCACCGAAAGAGGAAATTAATTGGTATAAGTGTTTTGGTTATCTGCGTACTTTTTCTTGGGATCTACCTTTTCCATCATACCAAAAATTCTTCACCCAAAATAGTTCCAGAAACAGCGAAAAACTCCATGAAAAAAATACCTGCAGATGTAAAAAAAGTATTGGACAAACAAGCACAAACAGCCAGCCTCTCAGCAACCTATCATATTCCTATCCTCATGTACCATTACGTTGAATATATACAAGATAAGAAAGATAAAGAGCGACAGCTCCTCAATGTCACTCCTCCTGTGTTTGAGTCGCAAATTCAAACGCTGTTACAAGCAGGCTACACGATGATTACAGCCAAGGAGTTAGGAGATATCTTGGATGGTAAGATGCCAATGCCCGATAAGCCAATTATGTTAACTTTTGATGATGGACATTGGGATTTAGATACCTATGTTGTTCCCATAATAAAGAAATATCAAGTAAAAGTAACGGCATATATCGTGCCAGGATTTGTGGGCACAAACACTGACTCACTTACTCAAAAACAACTTCAAGATGTTGTGGACAGTGGCTTGGTTGATATTGGAGCACATACTGTTCACCATATATCGCTGAAAGGGAAATCACTTGCCAAAGCGCAATATGAGATTGGTGAAAGCAAAACAATGCTTGAGCAACAATACCACATCCATGTCTTATCATTTGCCTATCCGTATGGCTCATTTGACCTGCAATCTTTAAAACTCGTACAACAGGCAGGCTTTACCACAGCCGCATCAACAATAGCGGGGAATGAACAGAATCAACAAAATAGATTTTTTCTCTTTCGAGTCAGGCCCGGGTATTCGACAGGAAATGCACTGCTTAAGTATCTCAACTTGAAGTGGAAACCTTACACGTTTAATCCAGAAGCGAAACCAACGGAGGCTAGTTCTCAAGCTATTATGAAGCCCGAATGAAATAAAAGATTACAACAGAGCGAATACACATCTTCTTACACATTTTTCAAATTACCTGTATAAACTATAAATGCATATGAATCAAAAAATTGTTTTGGGTGTTATTGCATCCTCAAGTGCAGAAACTGCTATTAATAATCTCACTGAAGCAGATTTTGATGAAAAAAATATTTCACTCGTCATGAAAGATGAGCAATCAGCAAGAAAAATAATAGATGCTTATGGCCCCCTCAAAGATACATCAGTTTCCACTCTGCCTCAAGCATTGCAGAGATTAGGGATGCAAAAGGCACAAAGCGACCATATTATACAGGCTGTAGTAGCAGGAAAAGCACTTATCGCCATTCAAACGCCCCAAGAAGCAGTGGACGCGGCAAAAGAAATGCTAAATGATTACAACGTCACACTTATGACGGTGTTATAATTATGGCTATGCGTAACCTTCTTATCGCTCTTGTGATTCTTATTGTTGTTTTTGCCACTATCGAATATTTCTCAAAGAATCCCGTAATGCCTCAGCAGTCACAGACCTCCCAAGCACAGATTGGGCAACGATCAAAAACATCTGGCTGCCAGGGGAATGGTGCGCTGCAAGATTTGCAGTGTACTCCTGGAACAGTTGATGCTTCGTTAACCAAAGATGTACTCTGCAGTGCTACGTTTACCACAAAGAGTGTCCGAAATGTCCCCTCCTCGGAAAAACAAGAAGTATACAGTGAGTATGGTATCCCGTCTCATCAGCCGGGACAATACGAGGTAGATCATTTAGTTTCCTTGGAGCTTGGCGGATCAAACGATATTGCAAATTTATGGCCTGAAGCAGCAGAACCCCGTCCTGGCTTTCATGAGAAAGATCTGGTCGAAAACTATTTACATAAACAAGTATGCGCGGGAAGTATATCGCTGCAGGACGCGCAGCAAAAAGTAGCAACCAACTGGCTGCAGATATTTCAATCAGTCCCTAATATTCAAAACTATAGCTATATGAATCATCAGCGACGAAGCAGAAGCAATCCTTAGAGATTTGGACCCTAATTTCTTATAGAGCCTGTTATTTTACAGGATTATGCGAAACGACACCTACTACAGATTATTGGATTAATCTTAGAATGAAGATGTATTACGATACTTTTTCTCCTATGGCTTCTGTTTAATAAAGAAGAACGAAAGGACTGAACTGAGAAAAGCCAGTGCAGCACTAATCCCAATCACGATGCGAAAAGCAGAGAGAAAAGCATTGTCCACGGCGTGTTGTGCAATAAATTTTTGTTGGGCAAGAAAAGTGTTGGGAATTTGTATTGCACCAATCTTATTTTTTTGCACAAGGATAAGGTGCTGCTGCGTAGATGATAGATGAGAAGTGCTTACTAATTTTGTAAGACGCGAAGAAAAAGTAAATGCCATGATGGCACCAAGTAAAGCAATTGCCAACAGTGCCGCAATACGTGAGACTGCATTATTTACGCCTGACGCTGCACCTGAATAGCGACTATCAACTGCCAAAGCGGATTTCGTAAGGGGCGCAATCACGAGAGACATGCCAAGCCCAGAAAGGACTAATCCCGGAAGAAAGGAAATAAAATAATTTGCCTGTACTCCTGCAAATAATAAAGAAAACATCCCAAGTGAGACAAGTAACGGACCGACAATCATAGGTATACGCGGACCAATTTTATCACTAAATGCGCCTCCATAACCGGACACAAAAGTAATAATTAAAATCGACGGTAGCATACCTAACCCAGCGACCAAGGGAGAGTAATGCTGTAACTGCTGTAAGTTAAGAATAAAGAAAAAGATAATACTCGTAAGAGCGAAATAGAGAGAAAGTGTTACCAAATTGGCACCAATGACCAAAGGTGAATTAAATATTCTAAACGGAACTAATGGTTCTTTTACTTTCTTTTCTTGGAAGATAAAACCGATAAAAGCAAGGACACTTATAAAAAAAGCACTGAGGATAAGTGAATTGGTAAAACCCAAAACCGGCGCTTCAATCAAGGCATAAGAAATTCCTAATAATCCTAAAAAGAGTAGCAAGGTTCCTCCTATATCAAGCGATTTTGCATCGTCATTTTTTGATTCAGGAATATACCGAAGCGTTATGAAAAGTGCAATAAGCCCCAGCGGAATATTAATAAAAAAGATCGATTGCCATCCGAATGTTTGTACAAGCCAACCACCAAGAAATGGACCCAGGGAAGCAACTCCACCTGCAAATCCAGACCATATACCAATGACTTTTCCCCGAACCTTCTCCTCAAACGTCGTGTTGATAATACTCAAACTTCCCGGAATCATCATAGCAGCACCAAGTCCTTGGAGACTGCGAAACAGAATGAGCTGATTAATATCCCGTGCGATACTACAAAGAAGCGAGCAGAGAACAAAAATGCCTATTCCGTAACTAAAAATTCTTTTTCGCCCAAAACGATCTCCCAATGAACCACTAATGAGAATTAATGCCGCTAAAAACAATGCATAACTATTAATGACCCATTGAATTCCCGCGATATTTGTCCGAAAAGCTACTTGAATAAAAGGAATGGCAATGTTTACCACGGTTCCATCCAAGAAAGCCATACCACTTGCCAAGATCGTGGCCGTTAAGATCAATTTTCCTTCCCATGAATGAAATGTAATTTGTTTCATCTTGATGAGCTAATGATGTCATTTATCCAAACCACTGTCAAGACACGCTCGCATTATACCACATTCGTCATCCCTGGCCGCAAACCAGGGATCCAAAGATTAAATGCTAACGTTAAGCTAGAAATGACAAAAATGTGCTACGATACTACTATTCTATGAACAAAAATATTCTCATCGGCGCTAGCGGACTGATAATCGGAATTGGTATTGCTTTACTGATAACTATCTACCAGCCAATCATTGCAAAACAACAAACAATACAAAAAGAAGCACAATTGCCAAAGCAAGTTATTGGTTTTCTCCCCTATTGGTTGCTCACAAAAGCAAAACCAGATTACTCATCTTCAATTACAACCCTTACCTACTTTGGCTTAAATGTAGGCAGTGACGGACATATTATTACGTTAACCAGTCCAACAGAAACAGATCCCGGATGGAATGCCCTTGACTCAGGAATCCTTACTCCATTTTTGATAAACGCAAAGCGTGCTCATATGAAGACATCACTTCTGATTGATAGTGGCGACGTTGCCTCGATTGACCAAATGGTTCTCAGTCCAACAGAGCACGCAAATAATCTCATGCATGATGTTCTGCCGATTATGAAACAATATGGTTTTAGTGATCTTAATCTGGATATCGAATACACCAAAGACGCCTCCCCCGTGGCACAAGCCAACTTTACCCAGTTTGTGAAGACAGTGAAGCAACAATTGGTAACAAACCATGCAGGAACATTGACTGTAGAAATTAGTCCAACCGATGTCATCAGACATGAAATCATTAATGTGCATGACATGGGAAATATTGCTGATATCGTGGTTCTTATGGCATATGATTATCATTCAACAGCTTCAACAGTTACAGGAGCTGTTGCTCCACAAAATGGTGCAGGGACAAGTCTGGAATATGATGTCGCAACCGCAATTACAAAAGCAAAAATTGGCGTACCGTCCCAAAAACTTATTTTAGGACTACCACTGTATGGATACGAATGGGAGACAATGACTGCCAGTCCTCGAGCAGCTATTATTCCCGCAACAGGCTTGACTGCCAGCAGTATGAGAGCGCAGTCTTTGCTCTCCTCATGCGCCTCATGTAGTTCGAATTTCAACACTCAAACCCAAGAGCTTTTTGTTTCATATAAAGATCAGGAGACAGGTACTTATCATCAGTTTTTTGTCCCGAATGAAGCTTCCATAAAAGCCAAAATCAGCTTTGCAAATGATCAGGAATTAGGAGGTCTGGCATTGTGGGCACTGGGTTATGAAGATAGTTCAATGTTACAACCACTTAGCTCATATATAAAATAGTTATTCAACTGATTCTGTCAGTGTATCGTCATTAAAAAGAAATGTGTGTCCAGAGGTAACAGGTAGGACATTGCTTCGATTATCCGAGTCGTTATATGCTTCAGTTGTATTGCCTTTTTTCACATCAATTGCCACAGTATCCAACGCTTGATCAACTGAAACTGTCATGATGCCTTCATTCAAAGTAGTGAGCAAACTCAGACTTTCTATACTTACTTTTTTGCCCTGTGTACGATAGGTAACTGTTCCTTGATCTTGCGTAATAACAATCGAAGAGGGCAGGGTCTGGATAAAATTCACATGACTGTTGGGCAAAAGCGTTAGAAAAGGCCCATTATAAATTTGTACAGAAACCGTGCCGTCTTTGCCTGTTCTGAGTTCTTCTCCTTGTTGAATGAAGCGAGGCTTTTTTATTTGCGCCGGTTGTGTAGCAATACGCGACTGCCAATTCACAATCCCGGAAAGTGTTGCAATTTTTCCCTGTAAAGAATCAGTTGGCGCTTTTTCTAGAGAGAATGCAGATGCTTTGGCTTTCTCAGCAATTTTCTGTGCTGTTTGGTGATGTTGTAGAGATAGCAAGTACTCTGTGCCAATCAAACCCGCAACACCAATCAGAAGAAAAAGAAAAGCTTGTTTCATTTGCTTAGTATAGCAAAAAGGGGGAATTGAATACTTATTATTTGCTTCTCTTGTTGGAGTTACGATATGATGAGGTCAGTCTATGAATTCTGCTGTTACCTTTGATACTGTTTCCTACAAAATTGGTAAAAATATCCTCCTTGAAGATATTACTTTTCGTATTAATGAGGGAACAATTACCGGTATCCTCGGCCCCAATGGCGCAGGGAAAACCACACTCCTTTCACTCATTAACGGATTACGCAAACATACCAGCGGCACAATCACTGAATTTGAAGAACAACTTCCTATGAAAGGCCAAAAAATGCATCAACGGATAGGTGTCGTATTACAAGAAACAGCATTATATGAAGAGCTGACGACTTTTGAAAATCTCAATTTTTCTGCCTCACTCTACAATATTAAGAATCCTAAGACAAGAATTATTGAAGTACTCGGATTACTCAATCTTGAAGATCGTTCTGATCAAATAGTCCGTACACTTTCCGGAGGGTTGAGACGACGAATTGCTATCGCTCGCGCATTGTTACATGATCCTGAATTGCTCATCATTGATGAGCCAACTCTTGGGGTAGATGTAGAAGCTCGTCATGCGATCTGGCAACATCTCCGATTGCTAAAAGCAAAAGGCAGAACTGTTATCGTCGCAACGAATTATCTGGACGAAGCGCAAGCACTTTGTGATACTGTGGCAGTATTGAGAAAAGGCAAGCTGCTGACGGTTGAAGATCCTGAGTCATTGATTGCGCGTGCAGGGTATTGTCTTGAAGTAGAATGCACTGAAGAAGAAGGTAAAAAAATTACTGAACGATTAAGTAAAGAAAGTGGTATTATTTCAATTGATAAAACAGTAAGCGGTTTATTCATCTTTTTTGAGAACATTTCCGCTCAAGATGAAATTATTACTATCATTGTTAAAACCTCACATATTTCCGGATTTCGTCTTCGAGCGCCTGATCTCGCAGAAATATTTAAAAGTCTATAAAACCTGTTATGAATATATCCAGTACTGCTTTTTTTGGAGCATGTCGCGCAGAATTAATCCAGTTGAGCAGATCACCATTGCTTATTATATTAACGGTAATTCAAGCGATTACTTTTATTTTTTTAGTTAACTTTTTTGGCACGACAGGTGCTTTTGCTCCGACGGCACTTATTGATAATGATAAAGGTTATTATGCAAAAGCATTTATACAAAATCTCGAACGTGCACATCATTCGTTTACTCTTAAACCCATGGATGAAAAATCAGCAAAGCAAGCAGTAAAGAACGGAAAAATTGTCGCAATGATTACAATTCCCAAAGGTTTTTCTGAAGCGATTGATAATCGAGAAACTATTCCACTAAACGTTGTCGTGGACAACATTGATACTGATATGACAGCTGATATCCAACGCGCCTTGCCTTCAGCAATTGCTGCATTTGGGAATGAATTCCGACTACCCCGTATCCATGTCCAAACTTTCGAAACGGATTTGATTAATCATGATACAGGCTTTATTCCTTATCTTGTTGTCAGTGCACTCGCACTCAGTTCGCTTCTTATTTCTGGTATTTTAGGAGCAGTTACGGTAGCAAGAGAATTTGAATCCAAAACTGCTGAGATAATGACCCTCTCTCCCGTTAATCCACTCATTCCGCTTCTGGGAAAAGTTTTTGCAACAGATCTCGTAGCAATTGTTACGATGGTGATCGCAGTTGCTATTGTAATATTGGGCTATCATGTCGTTCCCATTCACCCGCTTGAGATGGCAGTAGCATTACTTTTCTGTATTCTTATTTTTAGTTGTGTGGGAGCCGCATTGGGAGCAGCGATAAAACGGACTCTGCCTGTAGCATCACTCGTTTTGGGTATTTCTTTACCGCTGTATCTTTTTTCAGGAACATACGAACCCGAGCGGTTTGATGGAGTTATTATTTGGTCACTAGCTCACGTAACACCACTGTATTATGCTGTGGGTGTTCTTGAACATGCCGCACTTAATTTACAAGTAACTCCTGAAGCAATTTGGTTTAATTTTTTGGCTCTTTTTGCATGGGCAATTCTTGCTTTGCTAACTATGCACTATTTTCTAAGGAGAAATAATTTATGAGAGGAATGTGGGCCATTGCAAAACTTGATCTTTTATTATGGCGGAGGATGCCATTTGCTATAACTTGCGCCTTAATTCCACCGATTGGGATGACAATTGTGCTGGTTGCACTCAGTCTTGCAGTTATTCAGCAACCGGTTGCGTTGGTCGTTAACGCGCATGGGAAAGATGCACAGAAAATGGAAAAAATTATTGCCTCAGACACTGATGCTTATATTAATTATGATTTCACCAATACACTCAAACCTACCGATGAAATTACAGCAAAGCATCTCTTGGATAGTCAACAAGTTGCTGCAATTATTACAATACCGAAAAGTTTTGACGCAGATGTTAAAAAAGAAAACGCAAAAGTAAACCTTACCCTCAATAACATTGATATTGATTTTGCTGATGATATACGCCGCAGTGTTGATCGTTCGGTCGCTCATTTTGATGCACCAATTTTAAGCCCAGACGATGCAGACGAATTAGGAAAAGAATACGACCCAGAAGTAGAAAACCCTTATCAAATGAGTATTGATGAAAAAGACCTGCGTGAGACAAATGTAGAGTGGCTTGATTATCAAGTTATCCCAGCACTCGTTCTCTTAGTATTAAGTGTTGGACTTATTGGGACGGCACTTCTCTGCGCTCAAGATATTGAAAGGAAGACTGCAAGATATCTTGCCCTTGCACCACAGCAAGCATGGATGCTGGTTGCAGGAAGATTGCTTGGCGGTATTATTGCCTCCCTCATAGCGCTCACACCGGCAGTAATTCTTTGTGTCTTGTTTGGCCTTTTTACGCCACCTGCTAATCATTGGCCTGCTTTGCTCGCGATTTTTGTCGCTACTGCTGTTTGTGCGGCAGGTCTGGGAGCAATTGTGGGAACTGTTCTACGAGGGTCACGAATAATTGCTATGGCAGCCTCAGTTTTGTCAACGTATATGTTTTTTTTAGGTGGTGGATTTAGCACAATTGCATTTTTGCCAGACTGGCTGCAAACAATCAGTAGTTTTATTCCAATGCGTTATGCAATTGATGGTATGCGCCAAGCGCTTTTTTATAGCACACTTGAAGGTATTGGGAAAGATTTGACAGTACTTTGCTTGACAGCAATTGTCGCTGTCTTTATTGGCTCTTTAATGCTGCGACGATCATGGACAAGTTAACAACTATCGTATTAAAACTTTCGAGAAAGACACAATTAGTATTATTTTTCTGTGTTGTCTTGCTTATTGGCTATTTTTTATCCAAAGCACTCGTTGTAAACTATGCTTCAAATAATAATCAAACTGAACAAGTCGCGCAAAAATACAGTTGTCCTTTCAATTACAAAATGTATCGGCTCACCCAATTACCACAGGACAAAAACAATGTCTGTGGCCTAGAAATTGATGCAGGAGATAACCTGAAAGGAATCGCACCTGTTAGTGAATCGTTAGTTCACGTTGATCAGCTTTTGATCCAAGATCAAGATGATGCAAATATCCCGCCTGAGATAGGTAATCTAAAATCGTTAACGACAGTAATTATTGCAGACAATGACGGAGATATGGAAGTTCCACCAGAAATTGGTGACTTAAATAATCTTTCACATCTCACGATTTCAAAAAATGAAGGACTGGAATCTTTGCCCATAAGTGTTGCGAAATTAACAAATCTTCAGACGCTTTTAATTCGTTATAATCCAAAACTTAAAGTCCCCGACTCTCTTGTCACGCTTGCTAAGCTTACTTCTCTCACTGTGGTAGGCGAGAATATAAAATCTCTTTCTCCACGAGTTTATTTATTATCTCAATTACAGATACTAAACTACTCTCTGAACCAAATTGCAACGGTTTCATCAGACATAGGTAATATGTACTCGCTCCAACAGATTAATTTTCTTGGCAATAATTTATATGCGTTTCCAGCGGTAGACAAGCTGCAAAATCTGCAGTTAATTGATTTGAGTTATAATCATTTAACTAAGCTGCCATCAGGAGTTACGAAATTAAAAAAAGTGACATCACTTCACGCCTCTGACAATCAACTCACTGATCAAGCAGTTGCGGACATCTCAAGATTAACCAAGCTTATTTCCCTGGATCTCGGAGATAATAAATTGACCAAAGTCCCGTCTGGAATCGAAAATATAAAATCATTGCAATACATTAGGCTCGCAGGAAATAATATAAACGCTACGGAGATAGCAAAATTAAAACAAAAATTGCCACATACTACTGTTGATTTTTAAAGTAAGCGCTGAGTATTAAATGCAGAAACCTTATTGAAGAAATAAATAAATTACGAAAGTTTCTTTTTTAAAATTTTCAATAAATCTTCTGATTCAAAAGGTTTTGCGATAAAACCATTAGCACCACAATTTCGCGAATCAGTTTCTGCACCTGGATGAGCAGACATCATGATAATAGGAAGATGTTTTGTTTCACTATTTTCTTTTAACGTTTTACAAATTTTTCGTCCATCACTTCCTGAAAGTAAAAGATCAAGTAAAATTAAATCCGGCTTAAATTCATTTACTTTTCCATAAGTCATCTCACCCTTAGGGGTCGTTGCGACAGTATATCCCTCTTCTTCAAGAATAAGTGAAAGCGGTTCCAGTATATCTTGATCATCGTCGACTATTAATATTTTCTTATTCATTTGTTCTTTTTTTTGCTTGTCAGGGGTAAACTAAAGAAAAATGTTGTATGCTTACCAAATTCACTCTCCACCCAAATCTTTCCTTTATGTTTTCTAATAATATCTTTTGAAATATAAAGTCCCAATCCAAGTCCTGGAAACGTTTTTTCATTTGGATCAGTGACTTGATATAAGCGATCAAAAATTCTTGCTTGTTGATCTTTCCTTATTCCGATCCCGAAATCTTGTATACTTACGACGGCATTTTGTTTATTTTTCTTTATTTCTACATTTATTTTTATGGCCGTTGGGCGAATACTTAATTGCGTTTGTAATTAAGTTTACCAGTACTTGATATATTCTGTATTTATCACCCGATATAAGACACTTGGATGAACTTTTCAGTACAATAGTGTGTTTACTCGTTGCTCCTAAAAGTCCCTCTACTGTATCTTTGACTATCTCTGTGAGATTACATTCTTCTTTACTAAATCTTAGTTTCCCGGTTTGTATTCGTGAAACATCTAACAAATCATTGGTGAGTTCCTTCAATCTATCTGCTTGATCTTTTATTCTGCTATTAAAATATTTTGCTTTTTCCGGATCGCTCTTTTGTAATTGTCTACTCTGTAAATCAATAAACATCTTCATACTCGTTATAGGTGTTTTTAATTCATGCGATGCCATACTTAAAAAGTCATCTTTTTGTTTTTCGATTTCTTTTTGACGGGTAATATCTGCAATGATTTGTGCTGCTGCAATTATTTTCCCTTGTTTATTGCGAATAGCAGACGCACTTACTTGGACATATTTCTTTCTGTTTTCATCAATATCGATAATATATTCTTTATCAGTGATTGTTTTTCTATTGGCAATGACTTCCACCAATGGGGATTCTGATGGTTTTACAGTTTTTCCGTTAAGCAATCCTTTAAAGATTGGCATATCTTTACCGAATGTATAATTAGAGGGAAACAGAGCCCCTAAAATTTTTTCTATTTGTTTGTTCTGATGTATTAATCGACCTTTCTTATCAGTAATAATAACCCCGACTGGTAGTTGTTGAATAATTGCTTCAAGCCGTCTTCTTCCGTCAGATTCTTTCTCAATTAACTGATCAATCGTTTGTTTTAACCAGCCAATAATACCCGCCAAAAGGAAGTAGATCAATGCGAGGAAAGTAGTTGTTTCCAATCCTGAATTTAATAGTGTACCGGTATAGTGACGCGAATACATTATATAAAAATAGTAAACTATAGTAATGCCACTTGCAATAAATCCACCGATAACCCCTTCACGGAAAGAAAAATAGATAATTAACGCAATTGGAATAAAAATTGCATAACTGCCGACAATCATTGGATTTCTTACTATATAATAGGCAAATATTTCAGATAAAACGCAGAATAGAATCATTATAAATAGGGGTGAGATTACAGAGTAATTTCTTTCTCCCAAATGTGCTAAGGGATTAATATAGTTCAGCAATTTCTTCATGGGATGATTATACCATTAATTTATTATTAGGAAATTGTTAATAGTTTGCAGAATTTACGATTTCACTAACGAGTGAATAATTTAACAATGGCCTTGTGGGATAGTCAGAGTAACGTTTTCAAAACCGAGAGATTGCAACAGAGGAGTAAGTTGCTTTTTGGCATTATCTGAAGCACTATTTAATATCCCCCCGCTGCAGGCTGCCTGTCTTATTTTCGCTACTGCCGAAACTCTTGCTTGGGATTCAAGATTATCATTTGAAGGAACAAGAACACCTTTCTGCCTGTCATATATTCTCGTCTGGGACTCATCAAGAGAAGTCGAAATGATCTCAGGAGCCGGCATGGTTATCGTAACATCTTTACCGTTTGTATGGATACTATCCATAGATAAGTTTGCTAAATCAAATCCGGCGGTTACACTACCATGTGCAATAAGAAGAATTCTGTCCCCAAAAAGAAATCTTTGAAAAACATTACCCCCTGTTCCGTTATCTATAACTTGCTCAATCGTATACGATGATGTTTCCCACCGATTCAGTGCTCGGATCTGTTGGATGACTGCTGTGTCTTTTTGCTGACTAAGCGTCCATTTTGTACCTAATATAACTACGGCAAGAACAACAAGACACAAAACGAATGCTCCTAAAACTAACTTTTTTCTATTCATAGTTCCATTATAACAAACTTCTCTAGATTTATTTTACTCTGTATAAGCCTACACCTGTTACGAGTATAGGAATGTATCTCAAACATTGGGATTAAATAAATGAGTAGACAAAAAAGGCAACTGTTTGCACATCGTCTATAATTCGTCTATTACACCACGTTTCAACCTCACTATATAATAACTGATAGGCTTTTAGCAAATAGTAAAAGAATCAGTAATATTGTTACTGAACTTAATAATAATCGTTTCCCAAATGTTATACTTGTTGAATTGGAAAGAAACGCTCGTGAAGTATCTGCATATGCTTCAACCAGCATTGCAGGCAACCCTCATCCATTAACTGAGGTCAAAAAGATCCTGAAAACTAGACCTATCCATATACGAGATAGTGCAAAAGTTTTTTTGTTTCTTTGGTGAGAGAAGTTTGATGACTGATTATCGTGATAGAAAGGGAAAGTTTGCTTGTATTTTTTTAGAAAAAGTATATACTCAGTTTATGGAAAAGAATCTCTTAAATTATCGTATTATTATAGAAAAAGAAAAGTATGAAGACGGACCCATAGTCTATGTCGCCTCGTGTCCTACACTCGGTATTTCAGATTATGGGGATACGATAGAAGATGTACTTGCAAGTATTAAAGACGGTATTGAACTTGCTGTAGAATCTTTAGCAAAAGAAGGAAAGGAAGTCCCTGTTGATCATACGGATGAACAGATAATCACATCTACAAGAATTTCTGTCCCTGCAAGTATTAAAATAGTCCCTGTATAAATGAGTAAATTGCCCCGAAATATTAAAGGGAAGCATATGATTAGTATCCTCATAAAATCGGGCTTTGAAGTTGTGGGCAAAAGAGGAAGTCATTTTCGCCTGGTGCACTCTGACGGCCGGTGGACACAGGTGGCGGTCCATCCAAAACCAATACCACAAGGCACACTAAGATCTATCCTGCGCCAGATAGATATTTCCCCTGAAGAACTTTTAGAGTTGCTTTAAAGCAATCAGTAATCTCCTACCGTGTAATCTTATTCCTATCTTGATGTGGGAATTATAATTTTCTTTTTTGTCGCATTTCCTAATTTTTTGATTGCCCATATTACTCCGTGAGTGTATACCATTCAGAAATTGATTATCGGTATTTAAGCAGTAAGTTTCACCAAATGTAAATCAGTACCAATAAACTGTCTGAGCCGCGTTTCATACTGATTAAAGTTATCAAAGAATTGATGGATGTCATATTCGAACTCTT
>JBBSGT010000022.1:0-19924 GCA_038253825.1 Candidatus Levyibacteriota bacterium | reverse complement strand
GAGTATATTGCTGCCTTAGAATACAAGCTAAACTCCACTCCCAGAAAATGCTTGCAATACCTTACCCCTTATGAGATGATGGCAAAACTTCACGTTACCACTACAGAGTGATGCACTTCCACCTAGAATTCAGGGTTTTTAATATTTTCCATTTTTGTATCTTATATTCTTTATAAGTATGTACTTTCTGCCAAATATTTGGAAAGATTTTCTCCGCCTTATACTTTTTTCTCAAATTTGTGTACCATTTTTTATCATAAATTCTCCAAAATTCTTCTTCCGGGTAATATGAGTTTGCGTAGAACATTTTTCTTCCACCAACTTGTTTTATATATTCTTCAAACTCTCTATTTATTTTTTTAATTCCGCTCTTTAAATCATTAACACTTCCCCAAATGCCAATATCCAATAACAGATTTTCTTTCATGTAATGGGGAGACAATTTTTGTGCAGTCTGCGTTGATTGGAGAGGACAAAGCCATAGTGGAAAAATACCCAATTTATCCATACTTAAATTCAAAAATTTATTTGCCTGAGAAAAAGGTATATAAAAATCTTGGATAAAAAAGTTTTGAGCCAGATTGGTATTATGGAGACCTTTGTACATAGTGCGAGTGTTCATAAAAGGATTTAATAGCCATCGTGTCAGCCTGTTAAAGGGCATATGAAACATTTCAAATGCATCTTTTCCCGTCCAAAATGCGCCTCTGTTATACCGAAATAAATAATCTTGTATAGGAACTAAAATACTTGTCTGCGTTTCTTTTTCGAGCTGCTTCTTAGCATAAAGATAAAACCATTCATCGTGAGCCTTAGAAAATGTTTGTAACGGCAATTCTCTTTTTTCAGAAAGTTTTCCTGTTATAAGGAGTGATTTTTCTCTATCAAATACTATTGCTTCGATAAAATCATAATCTTTTCTACAATGTGATGAAATACTATCGATAAGAGAATCTGTTTTCGCAGGAGTAAATGAAACTTTTACATATGGCCTGGCAGGAATAAGCTCCAGAGTAATTAGGGTTAAGAGAGCGATACTTCCGTATGAACCTGATATACCATAAAAGAGATCAGCTTGTTTTTTTCTATTGACAGTCCTGACTTCTCCACTACCAAGAACAACTTCATATTCCACACAAGTATCATTAAATTGACCGAATTTAAATGAAGAAGCTTCAAGCGCAGCTCCGTTTATGCCTCCACCGCAGGTGATACCTGGAAATTCCATGACGACCTTTGGAAGCAATCCCTTCTGAAGACAGAGAGTAACTAATTTGTCCATTGGCAGATTAGGTTCAACCATGGCAATATTTTTAACGTTATCTATCTTTATTACTTGGTTAAGAGAGCTTATATCAATAAGGTGGAAATTCGATTTGTCTTGGACTCTTGTCGAATTTGTACTTCCATGGGTAAAGCGGATTTTTTTATTTTCCTTTGATTTATGATAAGACTTTAGCTGTGATACAATTATGTCAACTTTTTTATTGTGCTCATCCAATAAATTCATAAGCGAAGTATAGCATGTATTTAGTTGTGTGGGCTCTTGCAATAGAGCTGTATATTTTATAACATAAAATTACCCTATGTCAGAACCAATAGCAAAAAGGCTTGATGTTTTAGATCAGGCAATCGAAAAGGTAGAAAAACTTGAAGAACACTTGGAAAAGATTGTGGAGAAAGAGCAACGAGAACTTGAGCTGATCGAAAGTGAAGAAATAAAGATTGAGAAATCTCTCGTTCAAGTTGGTGGTGTATCGATTAAGAGAAGTCATTTGCTTGAAGTAGCCAGAGGGGCAGCGGGTGCCTTCTTGGGTGTGGGACTTGGCCAAGCGCTTGGTGGGAGTGTTAATCTCGCAAAGACTCTTCCGTGGCTCAATACATTTGGCATTCTTATCTTTGTCCTCTTATTAGTGAGTGTTCTCATTTATAAGAACGATAAGGATGTTATTGCAAAAGAGAGGCACAAGCATCCAGTTTTTTATATCACCCAGAAGTTAGCCTTTCTGTACATTATTTCACTTTGTGTCCAGTTGCTTGGTCTTATACTTTTTAATAGTTTCCCTGGCTGGAACCCGACATTAATAAAAGCACTTATCATTGGCTCTTACTCAGCAATGTCTTCTGCAGTAGCATTCACCCTTATATAGTTGTGTCGTATGAAAATTAATATATCTACAGAAGCTACAAATTGGTCAAAGTTTGAAGAGAAAGAATGGTCGGTCTTGGATAAAGAACATTACGGTCGAACATTTGATTGGACAAAAAAGCAGTTCAAAATCACTATCAGTGATGATAATAACGTTGTTGGAAGTCTAGTTATGGGCATTGTTGTGGGTGTAGCGCATATTGAGAATATTATCGTTACGAAATTATACCGACGAAAGGGTATAGGAAAAATGCTTATTCAAAAAGGTGAAGAGCTAGCAAAAGAAAATAATGCTCATAAAATATATCTCGAAACTGGGAAAACATGGAACTTAATAGCGTTTTATGAGCCATTAGGCTATAAAATCACAGCAGATCTCCCAAACCATTACGCCCATGTTGATTTCGTCCAAATGACGAAGTTCCTTAGTTAATTTATGCATATATTCACTCGCCTCAAAATTAGACTTTTCCTTAGGCACGAATTTTGTATATCCCCGTACGAATTAGAACTTCTATTCCAAAACCTCTTTTGTGATAAATACATTGACTCTATTCGTAACCTTCGGGTGATAGATAATTGATAATGGAAATTCAGTATGAAAAGTCGTATATGACAAAAGTTGCTGTGTCAGTGCCCTCTTTTTCTCTCCGCTAATAACGACAATAACATTCTTCGCTTCCAATACTTGTTTATGTCCCAGAGACATACCATAATCTCTAAAATAAGCTCCTTCAAAAGAATGACTTCCTTTTTGAGTATGGGAGAGTCGAAATTCTGGTATTAAATGTGATATGTGCCAGCGGGTTTCCTCAGGAGTATATGGCATAACGTTTGCATAATTACCTTTTATCCCTAATGCTAATATCAGTAGGTCAATTGGTGTATCAAAATCGTCAATCAAGGAAAGATCTGGTTTGATGATATTCATTTTTATAGAAACCTTTGCATATAAAGGTTCTAATAGGTTCCTTTTTGCAAATCCTTCATAGCTTGCTGAATCGTCTACTGGAATGTATTTAAAGGGTTTGTTATCTCCTTGGAGCATCTCGTCCATTAGAACAAAATTAACTTTTTCCCAATTTTCAAATTGAGTCGCATTCTCAATAATCCAATGATAAATGGGTATTGGGGTACTTGATAAAGGAGCTGCCACATTAAACTTACCTTCTCGTGTATATTTTGCTTGTAACCCTTTCCAGATATTACCAACTGACTCTGCTAGTGACTGAACAGTTCTTTTTTTCATAATGCGAATTGTAACAAATATTGATTACTATTAATAAGAAATGTAATACGTCCCCCAAAAGTTGCTCAACCCTTGCATTATAGTTTATCTCTTGAGTATCTGTAATTATATTTATTGAGGTTTAGAAACCGCCTTTTGGTGGAACGGGAGGCTTACCTGAGGTGTTGGTCGAGGTTCGATCAAGTGGTTGTTGTGTTGGTTGTACAGCACTCACATTCACAACTGTACCCATGGATTCTTTCAACACAGATTGTGCAACACCCCGCGCTGTTACAAGCGAGGTTGGGAGTAAGCCAAGTTGGGTTGATTTGCCGATTGTTCCTGGTCTTACCGTAAAGGTAGCGTTGGCAACCACACCTTGTCCTTTCAGGACCTTACTGTTTGGTGTTATACCAATTGCGTAGGTGTATCGTCCTGTTGCCGCATTGTCCTTATTCAACAGAACTACCGGATTGGTAAACATAGGACCAGATGTTACTTTCAGGTTACTAATAATAGCTGGATCGTATCCAAATTCCAATTGGACTGCAGTGACATCATTGTCTGATGTATCAATGTTTATCTCAGCCTGCGCTGGCTGTCCCGGAATAGCGATCAACGGATTAGGATTTATCGTAAGGATAGAATGAACCGGAATCGCGGTAGGTTGGGGAGTTACAGCTGTTGGTGTTTGGGGAGCTTTTTGTTTTTCACTCGCGTTTAATGCAACGACAAAAAGTATTACCGTCACAAGAACTAAACCAGAAATAAGGGCAAGGGTCTTTCTTGGCATATGTATCTTTCTCATCATAGAACAATTATTTAATGGTTTGCAAGAGGCAAATTTAATCCCATATCTTCATAATACAAGGTGAAAAATCCTTCACCAGAGAGTATGATATCCGATTCTCTGGTAATAGTTTAAATGCTCAAAACAGCCTCGAAAAATATACTTATTGTAATATAAAGCGTAATTCTCCATAATGAATTTATATCTAAAAAAGATATAGTATGTTAAAAAAACGTCAGTACCTTTCTCTAGCTTTCTTAGCTTTTTTTACCTTATCTTCACTTTCATTTCTTAAAATTGATAAAGTTTTTGCTGCTCGCAGTAATTTTCACTTACCACAAATTATCACACCCACCTATTACTGTGGGGGGTCCAACTCCTGTATAACAACAAGTCCATCACCTACGTCATTTTTGGGTAATGGTACCACCAACGGAACTACTACAGTCTCACCAGCGCCTTGCACACATGGGAACGAGGCGACTCAGAGTGTCAGAAATTTTTCTCATGCTTCTGGAAATGGTAGGGGAGGATTTTTCCAATTATTGTCCCAATTGCTTAACATCTTATTGCAATTGCTTGGTTTTGGTCAAAGTGGTATTCCAGCGACACCAGCTCCGGTAGGAAATCCTCTGCCCAATCCCTCAATAAATCCTATTGATACACAAAATGTAACCACAACACCCTGTCCATTGATTGTCGGTACTGCAAATTCACCAGTTCCCTCTCTCGTCCCAGCAATCGCTACCTCACCAGCTCCCGTGAGCTCTACAAGCGCTGGGAAAACAGTCTCGCCTGCACCTGAAAAAGGTGGCAATTATGCAGGCTACACATATAATGATGCAACGCCTGTGGCAAACGACACCGTCAAAGCAACATGGAACGCAGTTACGACACAATGCTCTCCTAAAGGAACTTTGTCTCCATGGGTAGGCATGGGCGATAATCCTGATTCAGAAACTAATCTTGCTCAGTTGGGAGTTGATATTGTCTGTACCGGAGCCTCTCCTACCTATAAACCCTGGACAGAGGCACTCCCTGCTGCGCTTATCTATGCCAACGATCCAATAAAGGCAGGGGATCAAATAACAGCGAGTGTTACATATCAAGGTAGTGGAAAGTTTGCAACCACAATGACCGATAAGAACCAAGGATGGGTAATAAATATGCCCATGAATTATGCTTCAACGTATGCTCCGCAAGGTGGTGAAGCAATTGTTGAAATCGCATCAGATGGCGGTGGGAAAGCACCAAAGTATACACCCATCACCTTTACAAATTTTCTTTATTCCGCTGGAAATACAACCCAACTCCAAGGTGTTTCTGCAGCATCAGGAATAAAACGATTTACTATGACTAACGGAGCAACTTCGGCACTTACCGGTTCAACGTTCACAGTTACCTATTAAGTGCTGATTGGGAGATATGTTAGAGTAAAGATATGAAAAAAAGTAAACAGATTCCAAAAAAATCATATAAAAATGCACTGAGTGGGAATAGACGGTGGCTCTTAATAGCTGTTGCTGTGAGTTTTATTATTCTGCTTGTCTACCTGATCTCAACCACGAATAAACCCTCAGTATCTGGACAGATGCGAACATACAGTGATCAAGGAAATTATTATTCTTTACAAATTCCCACAAATTGGATCAGTCAGGAAAAAATCGGGAGTGAGACAACGGGTTTGAATACACCGCATCCGCAGACGAGTAATATTGAAGTTGCACAGTTCTACCTCGATCATGTGGCTGTCACAATGCAAGTGTACGAAAGGGCGCAGCTTTGCAATAATACCCAAGTGACAAATACAACATTTGCAGGATTACCAGCTACCTATGATGTACAGCATCATCTCTGGACTATCCCCACAGCTGACGCAACCTATCTTATTAGTTATGCATACCCAGGTATTGGTGGATATAGGCAACTCACACATCTCTCTCCAACCCAAGTTCCCCAATCGGTCATGGATGCAAATCAAGCGCTTGTGAACAGCATTCTTGCAACTATCAAACTCACTCATACAACAGTCTCTCCTTGTACTCCCTAAGCGTTTATCGTTGTATAATAAAATGGTATGTTCTGGTTTTCTGCTTTTTTTATCGAACTGCTATTGCTTTTTCTTCTTTCCCGCACGCTGACAAGGACTATCTCTTATTTTCTCTATAGAATGACGGGGAGCAGTAAAGTGACTATCTATACGCTGGCACTCTTATTTTTTCCTGGAACACTCATTCATGAATTAGCACATGCTATTTCTGCAGGACTCATGGGGGTGCATGTCGGCCGCATGGAATTTATGCCTAAATTAGACGGTGAACAGGTCAAACTCGGTAGCGTGCAGATCGCCCAAACTGATCCGATCAGAAGATTTCTTATCGGTGCAGCTCCTTTTTTTGCCGGAACTGCGATTCTGTTAGGTGTGCTCTTTTTGGCAGTTCAACACAATTGGTTTAACAATTACCTTCTGACAATTCTTGTCGGGTACACAGTTTTTGAAATTGGTAATACCATGTTTTCAAGTAAAAAAGATATGGACGGTGCACTTGAACTTCTCGGCGTTATTGTCGCACTTGTTATCCTTCTTTACTTTTTGGGGATCAGATTGCCTTCATTTAATCCCAATGAACTGCTTAATCAACAATTGCCACAAGCGATTTTCAAACGAGGCTCGTTCTTTTTACTCATCCCCCTGGCAATTGATAGTATTATTATCCTACTTTTCAAGCCACATCGCCACTAAAATATGCTATGATAAACGTACATGAACAAACAATTTCTGCTGGCAGTCATCGCAGGTATTATAGTCCTTATAGGATTCGGCTATTTTGTCTTCCATCCGATGAGTAATTCATCAACACAAGAAGCCACCACAACCACAAATCAAACAAATACCGCCACGCAAGGACTTAAGATTAAGGATGAAAAAGTCGGGACAGGCGCTGGTGTAAAAAGCGGTGATACTGTGGTTATTAACTACACAGGAACACTCACGAACGGCAAGAAATTTGATTCCTCCTATGATCATGGGCAACCATTCACAACCCAAATCGGTGTCGGACAAGTAATCAAAGGTTGGGATGAAGGCGTCATTGGGATGAAAGTCGGAGGAAAACGAAAATTAATGATCCCTCCGTCTCTTGGGTATGGAGATCAAGCAACCGGGAATATTCCCCCAAATTCTACCCTTATCTTCGAAGTTGAGCTCGAAGGAATTAAATAGCATTACAATAAAAAATTTCGCCTCTTAAAGAGGTTCCTTTTTTTCTTAAAGACGTACAACAAACAAAGATAGTACAAATATCTTTGCACTATCAATGCTTGCTCATTTTCTATGAGATTATTTTGCTCTCAAGTCTGGACTTATTTGCGGCTTTCGCATACGCGACAATCTTTAACATGCGTTACCACCAGATAAACTGCTGACGCAAGGATAAGTACGTATACTAAATCACGCAAGTTGCCTGAAAAATTGAAAACATAATCGATTAAGACAAACACTTCACCATTGTTATATGGTTGAACAAAACCGATCAAGAATGTGTTAAGGGCACCAATGATTACAAGAATAAATGCAATAATGTGTAACCACTTTTTTGTTGTGTAATTCATAACGTCACCTCCTCTCAGCGAATGAATCAAGCTCTCTATCTAGTCTACAGTGAAAAAGAACAGCCAGTCAAGAGGAGATTTGTACCCGCTCTCTACTTTTTAAGTATCGCTGATGTGAAAGATATGCGTTTGGCTTATCAATCAAGTCCAAACTAATAACAATCAATTTCTGATCTCCATTCTTACTTTCTAATCTCATTTATCGATATATAATGATGTCATGTCCCAAGGCGAAACCCTCATCAGTATCCTCCTCATCGTTATTGCCTATCTGCTCTATCACATTGCTAAACAGTTGAGCTATCTAACAGGAAAAAAATTAAAATTTACCTTCTTCAATTGGCGCAATCCAAAACCTCAACCAGAATATCCAAAAAAGGGAAAAGAAGAAAAGCTGATAAATTAAAGTGAAATACTAAACATCGCGCTTCTGCTCTGTCCTGAAAGGAGTTTGCTGGCAGTAGAGCCGAAGAAATTGGAGGTTGGGTCTCCTTCCACTGGTTCGATACAAACATATGTCTGATCAATTTCCTTCGTGTCAGGATTTTTCCCAACCCAGAGCATGGCATAATGAAAGCCATTCTGACGAAGCACTAACTCAGGCTGGCCGGGAATCTGAATCTTGTTGGTCTCTTCCAGCTCAATTGCAAACCCATCATAATGCTCATCGATAAGCGAGCTGATATCCTTTCCATTAATCTCTGTCCCCTTATATCCCTGTGGTGCCACAAAATAACAATGCTCCCCTGCATTCAGTGCCACTTCCTCAGTGCCGTTATTGGTATGGATCATGACGAGTGAAAACGAACCATCTTCAACACCCATAATTTGTTTGACCACCACGCCTTTTGGATAACCAGGATCTGCCAAAGCATGCGAAACAATCACATTGTCCGCCACATGCTGTAGCGAAACAGGTTCATTTCGCATATTACCATGCTGTTTGAGCCCATACAAATTTTTCCGATCTGGTCCAAAAACCGGTGTGCAAGGATGCGTTATACCGGTCTTGCCATCACCACGGGTGAAGGAACCGAGGAGAGGGATGCCTTTCAAAGTTAAAGAAACTTTGGCTCCGAGAGATTCAACTCGTAGCACATCATCGTTCTCTTTTATTTCAACAAAATCATTTTCGGACATAGTAATATTATACACTGCATAACATCTAAGTACACCAATAAAATTTAAACCTATAGATATTGTTATAATGCTTGTTTTGTGTTATAATTCGGCTCATCTATGGACAAATGTAAAAATTGTGACAAAGCGATTCAACCGGGAAACCATTTTTGCAGCTATTGCAATGCTTTTGCGTACAATCCTGAATTTGGGAAAAAAGCGGGTTTATTCAAACGTTGGTTTGCAAATAGTTGGATTGACCCTTTGGCAATAATTTTTACTCTCTCGATTGCCTACTGGATTGCTATGGCAAAAGGTACAACACCGGGACATGCAATGCTTGGCATGAAGTTTGTTAAATCCAACGGTGAAAAGGCAACATTTGGCACGATGTTTTTAAGAGAAGTTATCGGCAAGCTCATATCCGGACTTTTCTTTGGTCTAGGTTTTTACTGGGCTATTTGGGACAAAGACCACCAAACCTGGCACGACAAAATTGCAGGTACATACGTACTAGAAAAGTAACTTCATGAAAAAATTCCAAACTAGAGTAGATTCTCTTTTCCCTCCCTTGAAACCCTAATCTAGGAAACAAAAGTATCCTACAAATTTCGCCACAAAAAGCGTATAATAAGGCTCAGTTATTATGAACGAAACATATTCAAGAGTAGTCATTGATAGAAAGTTACGTGAAGCAGGGTGGGATATTGAAGATCAAAACCAAGTTATCTTCGAAGATCACGGGAAAGCTGGGCGTGCAGACTATATCCTAAAAGATAAAAATGGTAAGCCTCTTGCATTAATTGAAGCAAAATCTCCTGACATTGATCCTTATTCTGCAAAGAAACAGGCGTTTGATTATGTTGAAAGCCAATATAAAAATCAAATCCATTTTATCTTCCTTGCAAACGATCATTTGATCTATCTTTGGGATTTATCAGCTGAATCAGACGCAACTCCAGTACCCTCCTTCTTTACCCAAGAGGACTTACATCGAAAAAATTATCAACTGCAATCAAAAGAAGTAGAAGTGATAACTGATAGAAAAGTTGATTACGATTATTTTAAAGATGTTGATCCAGATTTTAAAATTAGAGAATGTCATATTGAAGCATGGAAGGCAATTAGTGAAAACTACACTAAAGGACGGCGGAGTTTCCTTCTTGAGATGGCAACAGGTACTGGAAAAACTGTCCTGACTTCATTAATTATTAGTAAATTTTTAAGAACAAATAATGCGCAAACCGTATTATTTATAGTAGATCGCCTTGAACTTGCGAGACAAACAAAAGGTACCTTTGAAAAATTACTTGGTAATTTATCTGCTGTAGCTACATTTTGGGGAGGCTCAAAGAAAAACCTGGTAGGTGCAAACGTAGTTATTGCTACCATTCAGTCCTTAATGCTTCATGGCAAAGATACATTTACTCCGGGTTACTTTGACTTAATCATTCATGACGAAGCTCATAGAAGTATCTATACACCTGAAGCAAGAGCAGCATTAGATCAATTTATCGGAGCAACGAGGATCGGCCTTACGGCAACTCCTAGAGATTTCTTAAAAAACATTGATGTTGAAAAACTACAAATAAATGATCCACGTGCTATAGAAGCTCGCATACAACGTGATACGTATAGATACTTTGGCTGTGAAGATGGTAAAGCGACATATCGATTTACACTACAAGCTGGTGTAGAAGCAGGTATACTCGTACCTCCTCGGCTGCATAAAATGACATCTATTCTAACCCAAGAAGCACTAAGTAAAGAAGGGTTAGTTGTTGAAGAAGAATATGACAATCAAACTTTTACCATCAAAGATTTAGAAAAAAAAGTTATTTCTCAAGGTCGGAATCAGTTAATGATGGAAGAATTTTTAGAATACGCGGAGAAGAATCCTGAAGGAGAGATTGGTAAAACCATTATCTTTGCCGTATCTCAAAGACATGCTTTAGAGCTTGAAAAAATACTTAATAAATTAAAACCTGAATACGGCGGTAGATTTGCCCAAACAATTACGTCCTATGTGAAAGACGCACATGATTTAGCAAGAGATTTCAAAAATCTTGACAAAAAACTGCCACGGGTTGCAGTATCGGTAGATATGCTGACCACTGGATATGATGCACCCGAGGTTCAAAATATTGTTTTGGCCCGTCCTATTTTTGAACCAACTCTTTATCAACAAATTAAAGGACGTGGGACGAGAATTTGCAAAGAAATTAATAAAAAATACTTCACGATGTTCGACTTCTGTGGCGTTTGTGAATATTTTGAAGAAAAGTATGATTGGGAAGCACCATTACCGACGCCGAAAGGAAAAAGTATACCTACAATTATTGACTATCCTAGTCCAAGTCCGTCAGATAGTGGTATTTCTATCTCCGATGGTGGCACAAAAACCAGTTCCGGTCCACTGCTGTTAACAAGAGCTGATGCTGTAGATTCGAGAGATCAAATCGAGATAGGTCCACAAGGTGATAAAGTAGACCGAGAAATGTATCAAGAGAGTTGGGTCAATGCAGCACATGAATATTTCAAGCAGCATCCTGAAATTGAATCTATTATAGAGGATGAAGATAAAGAAGAAGAGCTTATTAATCGTATTAATAGTGACCTGATCGATAAACCCAAAGAGTACTTTACTGAAGAAAGTTTGGCAAAAAGTCATCGTGTGCTTGCATCAGTTAGCGATTATTTTCTAGCTGCAATAAAAAAGAAAGAATTACCCACTCGAGAAAAGCAACTCGAAGGTTGGCAAGATGGTATTATCGATAAATATGGAACAAAAAACAATCAACCTAGCCAAAAAGCTTACTTAATGGTCAAGCTCTTTACAAAAGAGATTCTTTCAAATATTGAATTACGAAAAGAATTAATGGATAAACCACATATTAACTTTTTGCAAGAAAGTCCATTTAATGTATATATCGTTCAAGATTGGATCAATACATTTGGAAAGGAACAGTTACTGAGCATGGTATACGACGTGCATACCAGTAAGCTTTTAAGATTGTAATATGGAAAAAGCAAAACGAGTACAATTTTCAACTATTAAAACGAACGTAGACTCCTTGATGGATATTCTCTTTGGTGCTGGTGTCGCCAGTCACCATACTATCATCGAGCAACTTAATTATCTTTTGTTTCTCAGAGCGCTTACAAAAAGAGATGATGATGCAATCGTTCTCGGAAATAAAGAAAAACAAATTTTTAAAGATGCTCTTGCAAAATACCGTTGGGATAACTTATTGATGCTCAATGCAGAAGTTCTTTTTACTACTCTTGAAGAAATATATCGTAAACTTCCTGACCTAATTGATGACCGGACTATAAATCTTCTCTATCGAGATGCGCATGTTAAAATTTATGACAAACCTACCCTCAGACGCTTCCTGCATGAGATTGAGAAAATGATGTCTGATCTGGAGAAAGAATATCAGGTTGGACATAATGATATTTTTGGTGATATGTATGAGTATCTTCTTAGTAAACTTTCTCAAGCAGGAACCATGGGTCAATTTCGTACACCACGCCATATTATTGATTTCATTGTCGATGTGGTCGACCCGAAAAAAGGTGAGACAATTCTCGATCCTGCTTGTGGTACTGCAGGTTTTTTGGTGTCTGCGCTTGAACATTTAAAGCATACCTATACATCAGAAGAATTTAAAAAAGAAGGTAAATATCCGATGGATCTTTTATCCCATGATGAACGAAATTTCATTTATTCTCATACCTTTACTGGATTTGATAGCGATTCAGATATGATCAAATTTGGATTGATGAACTTATATTTGCATCAATTAGATCACCCACACATCGTTAGACAAAATACCCTCATGGATACTGCGGGAGATCGAACCAAATGGGATGTTATTCTTGCCAATCCTCCATTCGCTGGAGCAATAGATAGGGATAGTATCAGTGAAGATTTACGGATGGGAACAAGAGCTACAGAAATATTATTCTTGAAATATATGATTGATCATCTCTCAGATAAAGGACGAGCTGGCATTATCGTTCCAGAGGGTGTTATCTTCTCAAACTCAAACGCTCACAAAAAAATTCGACAAATGCTTATAGAAGAAGCTGGACTATGGTGCGTTGTGTCACTACCTTCGGGAGTCTTTAATCCCTATGCTGGGGTCAAAACAAGCATCATCTTTTTCGACAAAAATTTAGTCAGTAAAAACAATGAAATACTTTTCGTTAAGATTGAAAACGATGGATATAGTCTCGGGGCACAAAGAAATCCTATCGATAAGAATGATTTACCAAAATCGCTAGAAACAATTTCTCACTATAACGATTTTATGCAGACAGGTGATACGTATAATGATGCTTTTCTAGAGCGAATCAAAGAAAGTAAAAAGATTGGAGAAACAATCCAAATCACTCATGATAGATACAAACTTGTATCTAAGTCTCTTATTGAAAAAAACGAGGATTATAATCTTTCATCTGATAGATATAAAATCGAGGATATTTTCTCAAATCAAAAATGGCCTATGGTAAATATTGAAGATTTATGCAGCTTTGAATATGGGAAAAGCCTGCCAGCGAAAGATCGTATCTTTGGACTTTATCCGGTAATGGGCTCTAACGGTAGGAGTGGTTTCCACAATAATTTTCTTGTTAAAGGTCCAGTAATCATTGTTGGAAGAAAAGGATCAGCAGGTGAAGTCGTCTGGGAAAATCAGAGTTGTTATCCAATTGATACAACTTATTATATTAAGTTAATAGATGACAAGAAAGTACTTTTAAAATTTCTATATTTTATGCTCATCTCTTTAGAATTAACCAAACTAAAAGGTGGTGCAGGTATTCCTGGATTAAACAGAAATGATGTCTATAAACATAAAATTCCCCTCCCTCCTCTAGAAATACAGATAAAAATTGTTGAGCAAATCGAGGAAGAACAAAAACTTATTGATTCAAACAAAAAGTTAATCAAAATTTATGAACAAAAAATAAAAGATAAAATTGCAGAAGTGTGGAGTGAAGAATAAACTATAAACATTTTACTTGTAATTTAGTGTCCATTTTTTTATTCTGTTCAATGAATTTCTCAGCAGCTTTTTCTGCCCTTTTCACAAGCTCCACAACCTGTTCGTATTGTTCTTTTGTATCTTTAGCTTTATCTGATTTCATATAATAAATCAATAATACAATGATGTTATCCATCAGTCAATGGAAATACTGTATTTATCTCGTAAGAATTTTATTAATTTTTTCAAACCAAACGCACCCTGAATTTCTATATTATTTTTGATTGCATTTATAATTTTCTGCAACTGCTCTTCTGTAAACTGATCATACTTCACCATTATCTCAATTGTCGCATTTGTAGAGGTGTATGATTCGCTATTGCAAAATGCATATAATAACGATTCGATTGCTTTAGGATGATATTGCTCAAGTTTTAGGCCAATTTGTGCAATAGTCAAAACCAACTCCTTAACATTGTCAGTTAAAAATGGGTCATCAGGTTCTTTTTCATACTGCAGAGCATGAATATGGTTAATTAATCCGTATGGATTTATATGTCCAAGTTTAATTGGAATCACTTTTTTCTCAATTATCACAGCTGCTCCAGTTTCTTGGTCGCTGTAGTCCGAAGACTTAAACTCTGCTGAAATTAATGGAATAAAGAAATCTGATTTTTTAATCGCATCGATGATCACTTCAGGAAATATCGATGCCGCGGGCATATCGCTATGAGCAACAAAAACTTCATAGCCACAATAGTTCTCTAAACAGTGTTTAAACCTACCACCTACTGTTTTTTGCTTTGAAGAATAGCTTATAAATGCCTTTAAACGTTTCATTTTGTTACTCTAAAAATATTCTACTCTATATAGTATTTTTAATTCAAGTCCTATAATTTTACTTGTATTTATCCTTATAGTATCTCCATAATTAAACTCTTTTTTGACATAGAGACCTTGCCTTCTGCTGATGAGCATAAAGCAATTCATCTCGATATTTTGCGCAAAAAAAGTAAAGAGAAGAAGACCGATAAAGATAAGCTTCATCGAGATACAGCTCTGGAGGGTACTTTTGGCCGGATCTATGGTCTATGATTATTTCTTGGCAGGGAGAGAATCGATGATATTAATCGCTACTGCAGGAAAAAGCAAATTTTAGTGATAGAGTAGCAGAGCACGAAATTGTTTAAGTAGTATTAACATGCAGAACTTAGGAAGCTGTTGAAACTATTTTACCGGTATGTTAATAAATGGAACTCCATTTGTCGCATTTGGCAACGTACCATTCCATTTCTGAATTGCTAAAAATTCTAGATATTCAGGAGTAAGACTGCCACTATTTTTTAATTCTGCTTGGGCATTTGCTTGACCTGTTGCTTGCGTTAAAGCTGTTGCAGCTTCTATTTTTGCCTTCTCTAAATTTTGTTGCGCTACTTGTTTCTGTTCAATAGCATTATTAAAGTCTGACGAAAAATCAAAATTTACGATATTAAAATTATCGACGATAATATAATATCGAGTTAATTTTTTTGTCAAAGAATCTTGTGCTTGTTGACGTAATAATTCTCTTTTTGTAATGAGTTCTTCCGCAGTATATTGTGACGTTATTGATTTAAACGTTTCCTGTAGAGCAGGGGCAACTACCTTATCTTGATAATCACTCCCAATATTTTGATACACACTAACAGCTTGCGAACCTTGTAAATGATAATTGACTGCGATGGTTGAATGTACAGTCTGTAAGTCCTTTGACGCAGATGAAGCATCCACTTGATCCTTTTGTGTTCGAGTATCCATAGCAGTAACACCTTCAATAAGAGGAATTTTTAACACAACACCTGGATATACCACTCTATTAACTGCTCCAAATCTTGTTACCACGCCAACGTTTCCAGCTCCCACGAAGGCAAACGTACCAAAAAAGAGAATCACGATGAGCAGTCCCAGAATGCCATAAGCTATATACTTCATTGGTATTTTCATTTTTTTACTCCTAACTTTCTTCTTTTTTCCAACAGGTGGCTTGTTTGTTCAGCATGTGACAATGAATATATCGCTGCGATGATTTCCCATATATTTATACCACCAACATCTATAATGGCTCCCAAAATTATACCTTTAAATGCCATTTTATGTCTCATAGCTGAGGAGTATAGCATAAAGAGTCAAAATACGCTATGGGCTATACTGAGGAGTGTTTTGAGGTAAGTTTTCTTGTCGCTTTTCACTTCTTTGGTTGGGAGATTTACAAATCAACCGTTTAAAACTTCAGTATTTGTCTCAACAACTTCACAACCTTAGAGGTTGGTTTGGAGAATAGTTCTTCGTAATTAAGGAAGTATTAACACTCCTGATCGTTCTCTCCATTATTTATTTTGATACGATAAAGAGTCTCACTTTATCCAATATTTAACTACGTCCGATATGATCACAACCTAATTGTGGTAAAATACCCTCCATGTCAGAAGGGGAACAAACAATCGGGAGGAGCACTGTTGGCAATACGTCACACATCGATCCCACAGAAGTCGAGGTTAAAATTAGATCTATCAATAGATCAGAGGAACCACATCAACGGGAATTATATCTTAAAGCAGTAAGACAAATACACGGTTTGTCAGCGGCAGCATTCGCAAAAAAAGCTGGAATTTTAGAAGTTTCTTACAGAGAGATAGAACGAGGGAATCGCAAAATATCCGATCATGTTGGAAATGCAAATAAAATAATCTATACCATTGGAAAGCTTTCCCCAGAAGGCGATGTAATTGCAGAGGGAGCAATTACTCATGTAATGGCAGCAACATTACCTCCTGTAGAACGTGCTAGAATAGATGATTTGCTGGAGCCATTTCCCGGAAAAGTTGTTTTCGACAAAAAAACTCACACACCTCCGGTGGATACGTTGGCGATAGCAGATCCTGAAACCGAAGTAACAGAAGAACAAAAGTGGTTTGATACGATCAAACAGATACCATTTGGTGAAGCAGTATGGTTTTTACGCGTTGCTAGTAGTCAAACCCGAGCAGAATTTGCAGAAGAATGTGGCATATCTGTGGGTGAGCTTACCTTTGTTGAAGAGGGTAAGAGGGGGTTACGTTTGCCTTATGTTAACAGGATTATAGACACAACGTTTGATCCTGATGGTGAAATTGCTCAGTTACTCCGTTTGAAATCGCAAAATTATGATGTGATGACGCTTGAAGACCTCCAAAATGCATCTATTGGTAAAGTATTCGACTACATAAGGACTCTCCAAGGACAAGAACGATCTGAGGTAGGAAAGAAACTATTTAAGTCAGAAAATACAGTAAGAGATATTGAATTAGGGAGAGTTCTCGGATCGAGATTAGAAGATGACATGACTAATCGGTGGTTGGACTTACCACCTGATAGTACATGGAGAAAAGTAATTAGACATAAAATTATATCTCCTGATGAGCCTATAAATGCTGAAACACTGCAAGGGGTAATGCATGAAAGATTTCTGATTGTTGCAGATTCTCAAGACAATAATGAGGGGCCTCCTCTATCAACTGATGACTCTGAAGTAATGGATGAAATACAATCGAAAGAAACACTCGGGCAGGCAATAAAGTTTCTCAGAGAACGTAAAAACATAGGCAGTAAAAAAATGTCACAAAGATCGCTTGCTGCTTTGATTCAAAGGAGAAGCTTTACACATAAAGAAATTAGTTATCTCGAGCAAGATAAACAGCATCTTCGGGATTATAGGCTTTTTGCTCTGTTGGAGGAAGGGTTGGGTTATGACATTCATCATCCTGTTGCTCAATATATGTTGAGGAGGAATTACCAAGAAAAAAAGGTACGTGATAAGACGCGTGTTCCTGTAAATTCTTTACAAAACTTAACGAAGAGAGCTAATCCGAAAATTTAATTTATTCCTCTGTTTAAAAACAGAAAGAAATAGCTGAAAAAGCGTAGGATAGTGCTTTTTTCTCTCATCACGTCGCAGAATAAAGGTTTCATGACAAATATTTAGCTTCAAATATTGATAAACGCCGGATTCCTAAACAAAATGCACCATGTTCCACTATACTTATGTGCTACTACTTCAAGACAAAGCTATACCTAGTTCACCTTTGTGAAATGAGCACCATGTAAGAAAATATAGGCTCAAGAAACCATTAGGTTATCGGTGATTGGTACGAGAACGTACAGAGATTGTTAAATCAATCTTAAGCGTTGATCACAACCCATGAAAAACTCAACCATTTTACCCACATGGTGAATCTCCACGTTCTTACCATCCTCACACAAAACATACAGAATCTTATAACTACTTTTAAGAAACAAACTGTATAGTATTACGTAATACTAAGAGAAAGGAGGTCTTAACTATGAGTGAACAAGTTTATGCAGGTATCCATTATTTCACATCACAACGCACAGAAATAAATGCGAGTGAAAAGTTGGCAAAAGTAATTGATCGTCTCAACAATAGACTCGAGCAAATGTATCAACGGGTAATTGACACGATGGCAGATGCGGTAATTAGCAAATTGGATCTCTAATGAAGATCTTTCGCATATATTATCATTTGCCTGAATTGTAATGAGGAAGTATTTGTAAGGTGAGTTTTCTTTGTCGAGGTCCATCAAGTTCCACTAATACAATTCTTTGCCATGTCCCCAGTGTCAGTTGTCCTTCTTCAATCGGTATGCTCAAGGACGGACCAATGAGTGAGGCAAGAATATGATCAGGCGCATGGGCTGGATTGTGCGGATGACGATACGGTAATTTCGGCATCATTTCCTCAAAGGCATCGAGCATATCCAAATCTGTTCCCGGATCAAGATCCGCAGTCGTCAGTGCAGCAGTAGTATGCTGACAGAATAAGAAACAAATGCCTTCCTCAATACTCTCCTGAGAAACCAGATCACGGATATGGTCGGTGATATCCACAATTTCTTTTGGCTTTTTCGTTGCAATCGTTATGTGTTGCATTGTTTTATCCTTTTGCTATCTCGTCAACTGATTTGTTACTCACGGCTGAGAAATCATACTCGTTGGCATCATAGCCCTCCTGAACAAAGTCATCTTTATGTTTGATCAGAAGCCAACTATTTTTTGGTCCCCAACCTTTTGTTTTGACCAAGGCAAAGGAGCCTTTCATTTTTTTGCCGTGCAGGACGAATTTGAGCTCGCCTTTTTCCAGACCTTCCATCATGACTTTATTGCCATGCTGCGAATCTGCAATTGCTTCCCGGACGCCTTTGCTAACTTCAATCTCAGGGATATAATACCCTTCATCCCAAATCATCACCGGCCCGGCGCCGTAACCTCCCTGCGGAATAACACCCTCAAAATGCCGATACGCCATATCGTGATCTGTGGTTGAGAGCGCAAGCCTCTTTACCGCATTGTCCAGACTGGGGCCTTTAGCAATCGCCCAGGAAGGCATCACATTGCCGATTTGCAGTCGGAAATCATAATGGAGGTTGGTGGCTTTGTGTTTGTGGATAACAAACACTAGTTGCTCTTTCATAGATAAATTATACAGTATCAGGACAAGTGAAGAAGGACTGGGGGCTACAAAGTTGCTCACAAAAGCACCTCTTCCCTGTCTCCAAATCCTTCATCTGAGTGCAAAACTCTGCATATAAGAGCGAATTTCATTTGGGGGTAGACAAAATACATAACTTATAGTAAAATGCTTTTCTATGGGTAATTACGAAGAACTCAATGACCGAGAAAAAAGCATAGACTTCCCTGAAGAATTTGTAGAAGAACTTCGTTCTGCATTCCTTTCAGGAAAAGAAGACGAAGCACTTCAACGTGCCGAAGAACAAGGCATCGATATCCGCGAGATTATCAACTAAAGCCTCCGTACTTATTCTCATACTTAGTACACCCCCAATATAATCCTTTTTTGCACTATAGGATTGTCAAGGGTATCCAGCCAATATGCCAGGTAGGTTAGTGGACATTTGCAGTGAGGATTGCCGGGGATAATTGTCCAGTAAGAAGACCATTGAGCGTTTGAAATACGTCTCGTCCTTGTTTCTGGGCAGTTT
>JBBSGT010000021.1:0-21896 GCA_038253825.1 Candidatus Levyibacteriota bacterium | reverse complement strand
CTTTGCTATGATTGGCACAGAAGCAGAGACACTAAAAGGTACTGTTTGGTTCACAAATTTAATAGTACCCTGTTCTCTGCTTTTTTGTTGCTCTCAAAAACTCCTGCACCGGTTCTATATACTTATGCACAAAATGTATTGCACCTTCTACGACTTTTCTATGAGAGTTTGTTGACAAATATTTTATGACACAGCTAAGAGAGATTACTGAACCATTGGAAACTTTTACTCAAATGACTGAGTTTATCCTGGATCGAATTGCAAATACAGACGCTGATGGTTATGCAGACAGTGAGCACAAAAAAGCTGCGGGTTTTGAAACCATAAAGCGTTTAAGTAAAGAGTACGGCCCAATGATAACTGAATCGGATATTGCCACCTCGAAAGTCCAAAGTCTCGCAGCGAGATCACGATGGTTATATGGTCAGTATTATTCTTATATCGAAGCGGCATCGTCGATAGAGGCTATCAAAGCAAATGAATGTTGGGAAAACCCAATGTTTACTTCAAATAATGATATCTTAGGTGAACAAGAAATTGAGGCAATGGATGTATCAGATAACTCGGAAGTTGCATTTATCGGAGGAGGACCTTTCCCATGGAGTATTATTAAATATATGGAGAAAAGTGAAGCTCAGCCAAAAGTCACCTCAATTGACGTTTTACCAGAAGCAATCAAACTTTCCCATGAATTACTTAAAAGCCAAGGAATGGCAGATAAAATTTTACTCCTCCATGCTGATGCTAGGGAAGTTGACTATAGCAGATTTTCGCATATTATTTTATCTGCAATGGCAGTACCAAAAAAAGAAATTATTGACCAAATAACAGATACTGCCTCCCATAATGCAATACTCGTGTCCCGCTCTTCTCAAGGCTTATATTGTTTTTTCTATGAAACGTTCAAACCTCAATCAACAAAATTGCGTCCCATTATGACACTTTCAGGGAGTAATGAGGGCGAACTCATTTCATATGTGCATCGCATCCAGGCATTGTAAACAGAGTAATGAGAAGAGGATTTAAAGTGGATTTTCTGAGCTCAATTATCTTCCTTGCCTTCGGCCAAGCGCTCTTCCACTTAAAAAAACTTGCTTACCGGTTTTAACGTTCTGATCTAAAATAAGGCTACCCCCGCGACCTCTGACAGAAGAAGTCTTCTGCTAGAAATGGAGGATACTAATGCTACCATCTCTTCTTTTTTTTAACTATACTAAAGTTATGTGGAAAGATCCGAAAACCTTTATCATAAATGGAATTACTTTTTTAGTGTCCGATTTTCTCCTCCTCAGTGGACCATTGTTGGCACAATCACTCGTGCATCTTCTTATGCAAGTTTTGGGTATGCTGATTATTATTTGGGCTGTTCTCGCAAAAAATGCCAATAAAGCCAAAGACGCCCACAATCTCCCTTCTGATTATTTCTTTGTAACCGCCGGACCTTATGAAATTGTTAGGCATCCGATTTATCTTGGCTATTTGTTCTTTATGATTGGTTCAGTTGAAGACACCTTTACCTTTTTGCGGGTGATTGCGTTCGTTGTTTTAGTCGGCATGATTGTGGTAAAAATTGTGAGAGAAGAACACAGAATGATCAGAGAAGTGAAGGAATATCAAACATATAGAATGAAAACGAAAGCGATTATTCCGTTTTTTCTGTAGTCTGTTTGACAATAATAAAATTTTCTTCTTTCGGCCTCTGCGGATATTGCTTTAAAATCCGTTCAACATCATGCATTTGTGAAACATGCTGTTTCATCGCCTCGACTTTCTGATCCCAAACAGGATTTACATCAATTGTTTTTGAAATTTCTGATTTATCGTAAGCAGGAGGCCAGAAAATAAAATAATCCTTTCTGACACTGTGGGGACCTTTAGTATTAGCAAAATACCATAATTCCTTTATCTGGGCCATCCTTTCAAAAACATAGGAAGTTATCATGGAAACCGCAATATGGTCTAAATGCCCGCTAATACCGCGCAATTCAAAAGTAATCAAAATTTCTGGCTGAATATCCTCAAGAATTTTTTGGATTTTATCTGCGACCTCATGATAAAGCCCATTGGAAAGCGTGCCATCTTTATAGTCGAGAAAGAACGTTTGTTTTATGCCCAATATTTTCCCGGACTGCAAAAGTTCTTCTTTTCGTATCTCCGCAAGACTTCCAGTTTTATCGCTACTATTAAGACCCGCATCACCAGCTGTCACACATATAGTATAGACATCACGTTCTTTTGCAAAGGTAGCAAGGGTACCTCCAGTAAAAAAGGCTTCATCATCAGGATGGGCAAAAACCGCTACAACAGGTTTCATAAATTTTATTATACCACTGATTTATTAAAGATTAACTACTTACAATGTCTCCTCTTGCTCTTGCGTCCAAGGAGGGGTGCAAGAAAGAAGTAATTTCAAATTACCTTTGTAGGTAAACTTTTTACCTGCTGGAATAACGACTAAATCTCCTTGTGCACACGATTCTTTTTGGTCTTCTATAAGAAAATAGCCTTCACCTTCCAAAACGTAATAAATGAAGTCTGAGTCGTGTTCGATAATGGTTGTTTCATGACCGCTTTGCGTTTGGACGAGGACAAACTCGCTTTTTGCTGTTAAGTCAGAAATGGGAAATATTTTGCCGTTGATACCGACTTTTTCAAAAGAATTTTGTGTCGGTTCTTTAATAACGTACATACGCAAGATTACTCTACTCTTCCCGTGAATGTAGATTTGGCGACGAGGCCATCGACAATGTTCTTTGGAACGTATTCGTAGTGAGATGGTTCCATGTAGTAACTGGCTCGACCTTTGGTCAGCGAACGAAGTTGAGTTGCATACCCTGAAAGTTCTGACAGAGGAACTTGTGCCAAAATGATAACGGCATTTCCGCGCTCTTCATTTCCACTGATTTGTGCTCGCTTTGATGAAAGATCGCCCATAACTTCACCCATGTATTCACTTGGCGTTGTGACTTCAACTTTCATAATTGGCTCAAGAAGCGTAATTCCTGCTTTTTTGGAACCAGCTTGAATTGCCTGACTTGCTGCGATCTTAAAGGCGACTTCGGACGAGTCAACATCGTGGTAAGAACCGTCATAACAAGTCACTTTGACATCAATAAGCGGGAAGCCGAGCAGGACGCCATTTTCCAGTGTTTCCTTCACACCCTTTTCAACAGCTCTAATAAACTCAGCTGGAATTGCTCCCCCCTTAATGGCATCAACGAATAGAGAGCCTTCACCTCTCGGTTGTGGTTCAAGCCTTAGGTAACAGTGACCATATTGGCCACGTCCGCCGGATTGCTTGATGTATTTTCCTTCCGCTTCTGCCATTTGAGAAATAGCTTCTTTATAGGCAACTTGTGGTGCACCGACGTTTGCTTCCACACCAAATTCTCTCTTCATACGGTCAACCATAATTTCAAGCTGGAGTTCTCCGATACCGGAAATGATTGTTTGTCCAGTTTCTGGATTAGACTTCACAGTAAATGTCGGGTCTTCTTCCATAAGTCGCTTAAGTGAGTAACCCAATTTCTCTTGATCTGACTTGGTCTTTGGCTCAATTGCCAGGGAGATAACCGGTTCTGGAAAAGTAATTTGTTCAAGCACTATTGGTTTTGCTTCATCACACAACGTATCTCCTGTAATGGTATCTTTGAGTCCCACGATAGCCACGATCTCACCTGCATATGCTTCTTTTATTTCTTCACGATCATTCGCGTGCATCATAAGCAGACGGCCGATACGTTCTTTGACACCCTTGTTGGCGTTGTAGACATACGAGCCTGCCATAAGCTTCCCAGAATACACACGGAAGTAGGCAATTTTCCCGACGTGTGGGTCATTTTGGATTTTAAAAGCCAGACCTGAGAATGCTTCATCAGGAATAAGTTTGCGCGCTTCTTCTGCTTCTGTCTTTGGATTAATACCTTTGACATCCTCTAAATCTTGTGGGGACGGAAGGTAATCAACAATTGCATCAAGCAGTGGCTGCACACCTTTGTTTCGAAGAGAAGTTCCAGCGTACATTGGAACTAGTTTGTAAGCAATAACAGCTGCACGCAGAGCTGCTCGGAGTTCTTCCACCGTTGGCTCTTCTCCACTGAGATATTTCTCAAGGAGCGTGTCGTCAGTTTCAGCAATCTTTTCAATCAGTTTACTGCGGTATTCTTCCACCTGATCTTGCAATTCTTCAGGAACTTCATCTTTAACTTCATATTTCGCACCAAGTTCGTCTGAACCCCAAATGTAAGATTTTCGAGTTAACAGATCAACGTTTCCAATATAGGTATTTTCAGCACCAATTGGGATAACCATGATCGCTGGGTTTGCACCAAGTCTATCTTCAATACTTTTAACAGTCTTGAGGAAGTCTGCACCGAGTTTGTCCATCTTGTTCACGAAACACAGTCGAGGCACTTTGTATTTATCAGCTTGTCTCCATACAGTTTCGGACTGTGACTGCACACCTTCTTCAGCGTCAAGCACAGTAACACCACCGTCTAGCACACGAAGTGAACGCTCAACTTCAGCGGTAAAGTCAACGTGTCCAGGAGTGTCGATGATGTTAAATCTGTGTTCAAGATCGACACCCATACCGGTCTGTGGCGTCCAAAATGCAGTCGTCGCAGCCGAAACAATGGTAATACCCCGTTCTTTTTCTTGCTCCATCCAGTCCATTTGGGTATTTCCTTCATCAATATCACCAATTTTATAGGTTCGGCCGGTGTAGAAAAGAATACGCTCAGTAGTTGTAGTTTTCCCCGCGTCAATGTGCGCGATAATACCGATATTTCGGATGCGATCGAGTGGGTAAATTCGTGATTTGTTACTTGTGTCTGCCATAAAGAAAAAATCATCCCGATTTCCGGGACTTACGAAAGTATAGCATAACCGCCTTCGGTTTTCTAGATGAAAACGGTGTTATAATTATTGCAATGGCTGAAAATAAAGCATTTATTTTTCATGGAACTGGAGGTTACCCAGAAGAGAACTGGTTTCCTTGGCTGAAAGCATCGTTAGCAAAACAAGGATGTCCTGTTATTATTCCCCGGTTCCTAACGCCTGAAGGACAATCTCTTGCAACTTGGAACCAGGCTTTTGACATATATCGTTCCCAGCTGGATGAAAACACTCTTTTGATAGGACATAGTCTAGGTGGGCTTTATTTATTACGCGTTTTGGAATCTATGGATAAACCGGTAAGAGCAGCAATTTTTATTGGTGCATCAATCGGAATACGACCAATTAAATTTTATGAAGGTGATGAAAAATTTAGTGGTTTTCAATTTAAGTGGGGGAAGATAAAAGCAAGCGCGAAGTCCTTCCGTGTCTTTCATTCTGATAACGATCCTTATGTCTCATTAGGAAATGGACAAGAACTTGCAAAACATCTCGGAGTAGACCTTACTCTTGTTCCTCATGCTGGACATTTTAACGCGTCGGCAGGGTATACCCAGTTCCCACAGTTATTAGAAGAAATAAAGAGCCTTATTTAGTACTTTTTTCGTAATATGCTCTTGCTCGACTAAATAGCCAAGGATCTCTCACACTACAGGGTTTTATTTCAACTTTTTCCCAGACTTTTCCTACCATATACGGTTCAATATCTAACCATTTTTGTAATGCTTCTTTATCTTTAAAATTCATAAAAAGAGCCGAACCGATCATAGTACCCTTCTCATCCCGTAAAGATGCACCAAACCACATATTTCCTTTCTCCATAAGCTCAGAACTCAGCGTAATATGCTGTTCTCGCATGGCTTGTCTCCGTGAAAGAGCCTCGTTATCTTTTCCATCGTAACCAAGTACAAGAAATTGCATAGCCAAATTCTAGCATAAAAGCGCTCGTTTAGCTTTACGTTTGATTTTCAAATTCTTGTTGACTAATACAAAACCTGCTACAGTTAATTTATGGCAAGAGCTGCTTTACGGTCCGCGAAACGAATCCCAAGAATCGCACCGTTCTGGGCTGCATTACGAGTCGTTTGTATTCCTCTGCTTGTCCTAATATTGCTACCTTATATATTCATTTCCTTACTTTCCAGTAGTGCTTTCTTCTTGCTTTGCCTTAATCTCATTCTTGCCCTCATTCTACTTATGATTTGGTTTAATATAAGTCGTGAATTTCTCCAAAGCCAAGGCTGGGAATTTCCTAGTAAAACGTTGTTATTTTCTTTTTTTGCAGGACTTATTCCGTTTCTCTTTCTTACGTATACCTATCCCCTGGCAGCACTTCTTGTCTTTGTTGTTGTTATGCAATCCTTGCTTCTTACCAGCCAACCCAAGTAACAGAGTAAAACAAAAATTCTCATAAATCAAAGCTCTTTTAGATTTGCAAAAGCTTCACTCAGTGGTATAAACTAAAATTAAGCCGTCTTGTATCGTGCGGTTCTCTGTCTATGGCTGAAAAGAGTGTCTCTATCAATCTTCTCCCGCAAAAAGGAGAAAGTTTTCTTAACCAATTGCTTAATTGGATATTGACGGTTGGACGTTTACTCATCATCTTGACCGAAATGGTGGCACTTGCCACGTTTATTTACCGATTTAGTCTTGATATGGAAAATGTGGACTTACACGATAAAATAAATGGCGAGAATTTAATAGCTGTCAATTTTAAAGATTCGGAAATGAAGTTTCACGATATTCAAGATAGACTCGCTACAATAAAACGATATAACAGTATTGGTGCGACTACGACTGGTATCTTTGCTGATATCACCAAAATGGGACAAGACAAAGTTACCTTCAAGGACCTCCTAGTATCGACCGACAACGCAAAAATTGAGGTCCAAGCACCTTCTGTCGCAACCCTTACCCAATTTACTAATTCGCTGCGCAATTATGCACCGATTACTGCATTGAGTATCGATAGAGTGGCAACCAGCCCCTCCGCTGCGGTCGTTACAGTGAGCATGACTGCTACCTTAAAACCGGAAGCATTTGCTCAATCAGACAAACAGACGCAACCAGGCATACAATCAAATCAGACAATATTGAGTCAGTAGCTATGAAATTACCAAAAAGTTATTTTGAAAATTTATCGGCAACCAAATACCGTGAGTACTTAAAGGTACTACCGAACATGCAGCAGGAGAATACCCATCTCTTTGTTATGCTCGCGCTGACATTTATTGCACTGTCCGTCTTTGGTATCTTTGCTATTAATCCGACGCTGTCTACCATTGCCGATCTTGAAAAACAAGTTGCTGATAACAAACAGGTTGATCAACAGTTAACGACCAAACTGAATAATCTTAGTACATTGCAACAGCACTATAATCAGATGGGAAATGACCTTACGAATATTTATAATGCAGTACCACAAAACGCCAATGTTCCGCTTCTTAGTGCACAAGTGGAAGCTTTGGCAAAAAAACATACGCTCATCATCTCCGCATATCGGGTAGCGGAAGTGCAAGTAGCCAGTGCTAAAAAAGTTACGAAAACACGCTCTTTTATTTTTACGCTGCAAGCGCAGGGGAATTATAATGATATGCTGAAATTCTCATCAGAACTTGCGAATATAAGCCGTGTTATTACGGTCGAAAGCATGGAAATCGGGAGGGATAGTAAAACCGACGATTTAGTGCTCACGTTACGTGGAAGGCAATATTTTAAGACAGAATAATATGCAGCAAAAACATACAAATCGAAGAAAAGATATTTTATTTATTCTGATTTCCTCATTTATTGTGGTTGTCGCATGGATCTCATTTAACATATACCATATCTGGATTACATCAACCGTGAGCGAAACGATTCAGCCGCAATTAGCACCGATAAATCCGGTTTTTGATCCTGTAACAATCCAAGATTTAAAAAAACGCGAACACATTGATCCCTTGTTTAATAAACAACAGTCAACCACCCATACCTCTGAATCAACCGCTTCAGGAGCAGCTATACCGACGCAGGCATCCAACGCTGCACAAATTGCACCGATAAACGTATCCGGCAGCGGTCTTCAGGGACAATAATATGAGTTATAAACCAAGCTATTTAACAACCAAACGTTTACCGAACTATGCTGGTTTTTTGGTTTTACTTGTTGCTTTGGGAATAACGATTGTCTTAAGTAAAAATAATTTTAATTTTGTTTCAAAAGCAACAATCGGAAGCGAACCCAAAAACATCCAAGTCAGTAATCTCTCAAATTCATCTTTTACCGTTTCCTATACATCAGATGCCGCTGCGCTGGGCGTTATCGCTTATGGAAGTGACCCCTCAACCGCAAATGTAGCACTTGATGATCGTGACCAGCAAACAGGTAAAGCGCTAGAGCACCAAGTCCATTTTATGACGATAAAGAATCTATCCCCGTCAACAACGTATTATTACCTTATCCAATCAGGTGATCAAAAAGCTGAGGATAATGGAAAACCTTTTGAGATTGTCACACCCGCTTCTTTGTCCGCCCAATCTACGAATACAACAACACTTTCCGGAACAGTAGCAACGACAGACGGTAATGTACCAAATGAAGGCATTGTGTATCTCTCAGCAGACGGATCGGAACAAATGGCAGCACTTCTCAATCCGGATGGCAGTTATAACATTCCGCTGGCCACGATGCGTAATGCTGATCTCTCGACAAATCAGATAGTGGATCCCGAGAGCATTTTACAATTACACGCGGTTAACGATACAGAACAATCAGAGGTAAAGTTATTGGCGAGTCAAGCCTCCCAAGTGCCCAAAATTGTCCTTTCACAAAATTATGATTTTACCCTCAGCCCAGATCCTATTTCTTCAGCATCAGCAGCAATCGCTTCTCAATCAGGTTTGCCAGCTTTTTCTACGCCGGCACCAGCTTCGGCCCCTGAGATTATCTCTCCTAAAGATTCGCAAACATATAAAACCCAGCAACCGACTTTTTCGGGAAGAAGTTTACCAAATCAAGAAGTCGACGTAACTATTCACTCACAACAGGAAATCAGTGCGAAACTCCAGAGTGATAGTCAAGGCAGCTGGACATTTCGTCCACCGGTAACGCTCGCTCCAGGCAAGCATAATATTGCGGTTACCTCACTTGATGCATCAGGAGTCTTGCAAACCATTAGTAAATCATTTACCGTTTACGCTGCGGGAAGTCAATTTGTAGAGCCATCGGTTTCGCCAATTGCCTCTCCTTCCGCTGTTGCAAGCGCATCACCCACACTTGCCGTCACGCCGACGATCGACCCAACACCATCACCAACAGCAACTCCGTCACCAACTTTGGCTGCAACGCCGACTATTTCTTCACCGGCAGCAACAGTCCCTCCTGCTCGAGGAGCCATGCCTCCAACCGGTAGTTCTGCGATTGTGACAGGATTGATTGCAGTCGTAACGACCGTGGGAATTGGCGCTTTATTATTCATCTTTACTGCCATATAATACAAACTCGGGTATGAAAATCGCAATTATTGGTGCCGGATTTACCGGACTTTCATCTGCATATCAATTGGTCAAACAGGGACACGAGGTCACTGTCTTTGAAAAAGATCCTCAACCGGGAGGTTTGGCGATCGGTTATCAGGAAAAAGAATGGGAATGGTCGCTTGAGAAACATTACCATCACTGGTTTACTAATGACAAATTTATTTTAGGCTTAGCCAAAGAAATCGGACATCCTATCTTAATAAAACATCCGAAAACCACAGTCTATGTTGACGGTGAAATATTTCCTTTTGACTCCCCCAAAGATATTCTCATGTTTCCAAAGCTCCCACTAATAGATAAAGTGCGCATGGGTGTTGTAGGAGGACTTCTTCGCTATAATCCATTTTGGAAGCCACTTGAGAAATTTAATGCCACAAAGTTTCTTCCTGCGGCTATGGGAGAAAAATCTTACAAAATGATTTGGGAACCGCTTTTTCATAATAAATTCGGTCCATTATCAAATGATATCTCTTTGGCTTGGTTTTGGGCGCGATTGACCAAGCGTACCTTTTCTCTTGCTTACCCTGAAGGAGGATTCCTCCAATTTGCACAACACCTCGTAAAAGTCATCGAAGAAAAAGGTGGGACAGTGAACTTTAATACAGAACTTTTAGAAGTAACCGAAGCAGGAGAAGTCACCCTCAAATATAAAAATGCACATGGGAAAGGACAAACTCAAAGGTTTGATAAAGTTATCTTCACACTACCATCAGTTTTGTTCTTAAAAACTGCGCCGCAACTCCCTGAAACATATAGAAAACAATTCGGCAAACGGATCGGACTGGGTGCAACAAATCTTGTCCTTCGTCTGAAGAAACAGTTTTTCAAGGATGACACTTACTGGGTTAGTGTTTGTGATCCAACTTCACCAGTTATGGCAGTTGTCGAACATACCCACTTCATGAATAAATCACATTACAATAATGAATCACTGTTATATCTTGGCAATTATATGCCTGCAGACTCAGACAGATTTCGGATGGAAAAAGACGAAGTTCTTAAAATGTATGATCCATTTTTACGAAAATTAAATCCTGATTACAAAAAATCTCTGATTGGATATGAACTCTTTAAAGCTCCTTTTGCCCAGCCAATTATTCCAGCCAATTATTCCAAAATGATTCCGCCGATGATAACACCACTAAAAAATGTGTACCTGGCAAACATGGAACAAGTCTATCCATGGGATCGAGGAACAAATTATGCGGTAGAATTGGGAGAAAAAGTTGCAAAAATGATTTAAGATAGAAACCTAGGTTTTATGAAAAAACAAAACAAACATCTGCTTTTTCTCGTTTTTCTCACACTACTCGGCATTTTTTTTCACTTCTATAATCTTAATTGGGGAGCACCTTGGTATTTTCATCCCGATGAACGAAATATCGCAACAGCGGTCAGTCAATTAAACTTTCCTTCGCAAATGAATCCTCATTTTTTTGCTTATGGATCCTTGCCCATTTATACAATTTTTTTTACCGCCCTCCTCGGACATTTTTTTGCTCATTTGCAACTGACAGCGTTTCATACCAACGTCCGTTTTGAAGAAGCAATTGTTATCAGCCGCGCCTATTCTGCTCTTTTTGCAACAGTTCTCATCCCCATGCTTTATATACTTGGCAAGCGGATAAAAGACAGAAATGCTGGGATGTTTGCCGCACTTTTAGGCACATTTAGCGTGGGTATGATCCAGTATGCACACTACGGTACGTTTGAATTATGGCTTACCTTCTTTATCGTGTGTTTATTTTGGCACTGTCTCAACGTGCTTAATCGGGGGAAGCTGGGAGATCTCATTCTGACAGCCTTGATCTTTGGTGTTCTTGTGGCGATAAAAGTGTCTTCATTGGCACTGCTCCCGTTGCCAATTTTTGCCATAGTATTTCACCAGAAGCAACTCTACACAAAACATGTTGCTTTGCGCAAACGTCTTGAGGGGAGTGGCATTGTGCTGCTGAAATTCATATTCTTTTTATTCCTAGCTTTTCTCGTGTATTTGCCGACAAATCCTTATGTACTGTTTGACCAAAAAGATTTCATCTCCAGCATGTCCTATGAATCAAATGTCGGATTTGGGACAACCCATGTGTTCTATACAGGAGGATTTTTTGATACGATTCCTCTGCTTTATCAACTGCTTCATGTGTATCCTTTTTTACTCAATCCGCTCATAGCGATTCTTTTTGTCATGGCATTGTGCTACCTTAGCTATCTTACCTTTAAGCAAAAACAACCAGCATATTTTCTCCTTATCTTGTTTTATCTGTTCCTCTTTATTTCGCAATCCATTCTTTTTGTAAAGTGGACTCGATATCTCCTGCCGACCTTGCCTTTTATCTATCTGATTGTAGCGCTTACCTTTTCCGCAGTCATACCAAAAAAGGAAATAGCAAACAGACTACAGACGAAATTGTCTTATGCAATTCCCTTTGGGATTGTTTTAGGAGTCTGCATGCTATTTGCTTCTTCATACTTTAAGACGGCGTTTATTAATCCTGATTCCCGCATCCAGGCACTCGTCTTTGCAAAGGATCATATGCCGTCAAATACTCAGATACTATCTGAGACGTACGATATAGGCATTATCCCCATTCAAAATCACTTTCCACTCATTAAGGCATTTAACTTTTATGATCTTGATAGTGTCTCGATCGATGCAACTGAAGCAAATTTACACCAACAACTCGCCCACGCTGAGTATATTATTTTACCCAGTCAACGAGTCTTGCAGCCGAGAATACTCAATCAAAAACGCTTCCCAAAAGGTCATCTTTTCTACGAACAATTATTCAATGGTGCACTGGGCTATAAAATGATTTATCAAACACCATGCGATGTTTTTTGTGAAATTACCTATATTGGCGATCCTGTTTATTGGTGGGAACAAACAGTAAATGTTTTTGACCGCCCAACTGTTTTTATTTTTGAGAAGAATAAATAAGCATTGATATGGAAGGTCAATTGCTTGACACTCAATGTACACTACTGTACACTAGGTCTATGAATAATGCATCCTTAACCGCTACTGAATTCCGTAATCGGTGTTTTGAAATTTTAACGCTTACGAGTAAAGGTGATGAATTTGTGATAGAGAAAGACGGAAGACCTGCAGCGAGGTTGATACCCTACGAACCAAAAGTTTCTCCTAAAAAAGTAAAAAGAATACTTGATAACTTCAGATCTGCTTTTGGGAAGAAGCGTCTTAATGAACCTTGGTCTATTCTGGAAACTCCTGATTGGAAGAAAAAAGAAAAAAATTATCTCAGTACCCTTACCCTTAATGATGCCCCACGTAAGAAATGAAACGAGTAGTAATTGATACTGATGTTCTGATTGATTTTTCTAAAGGTCATTCTACTTGGCTTGAAAAAAGTCTACGTCAAGAAAAGAGAACTATAGAGCTTATACTTCCAACTGTAGTTATTGCTGAATATTTAGCATCGCATATTTTGGAGGATCCGAAATTAATGAAAGCTACTGAAGAATTATTTAGTTTGTTTCGCAAACAAGATTTTACAGAGGAAATAGCAAAAATTTTGGCTCTTATACTCCGAAAAAAAAACTATCCTCGTAGTGCTGGATTTGCTGATCTTGTTATCGCATCGACAACAGTCTATTTAGACGCACAGCTCGCTACTCGAAATAAGGTAGACTTTTCTGATATACCAAAGCTTCGGCTTTTTGATACAAGGGATATTCTCTAATCCATGGAAAGAATAAATCTTCAAACATCGGCTTTTTAAAATATAGTACAATAAAGAAATGCTGCGACGAATTTTTGGCCCCCGAGTTATTTTGCTCCTCATCGTTTTTGTTGCTATTTTTTTCCGTTTTTATGATCTGAATTGGGACCAAGGACAACATCTGCATCCTGATGAACGGTTTTTGACGATGGTTGGGGTCGACATGAAACTACCGCAATCATTGCCTGCTTATCTCAATCCGGCTGTCTCCACCTTTAACCCTGCCAACATCAAATATCCTTTTTATGTCTACGGCACTTTTCCGGTCGTTCTTAATAAACTGCTGGCGATACAATTTAATGAAGATAACTATACTGCTTTTACGTTGCAGGGAAGACTGCTTTCGGCATTTGCAGACTTGATAGTCGTTATTTTAGTATTTAAAACCATCGAACTGCTTGAGAAACGGCACAAACTCAATCCTCAGATAAAATATTGGGGCGCACTTTTTTATGCAGTTGCCGTCTTACCGATACAACTTGCTCATTTCTTTGCGGTGGATACGTTTCTTAATACCTTTGTCTTTGCCTCGTTTTACTGCGCACTTCGTTTGTCAGTGACCCGACACCAGCGTTGGCTCTTTCTCAGTAGCTTATTTTTCGGTCTGGCAATAGGTTGCAAAGTTACTGCTATCTTTATTCTCCCATTACTTATGTATTGTTTTCTTCTTACCCATATCAGCCGTCATAAAAAGATACAAAACCAGCTCCTTGCTATCGGAGGAGATCTTTTACTTTTTGGTGTTAGTGCATATATCGTAGGCAGGCTCGCCGATCCCTATCTTTTCCAATCAAATAACTTTTTTGATCCCCGTATTAGTAAGCTTCTTCTTCAGAATTTAAAAGAGCTGGCAGCATGGAGCAATCCGCAGGCTTTGTATCCACCTGGCGTGCAATGGATTCATAAATTGCCAGTGATTTTTGCTTTTCAAAATATTGCGGTTTTTGGCCTTGGAATCGGTTTCACACTTTTTGTCATAGCTGGTTCATACTTTATTATCAGACGATACCGGACACAGGAGCTTTTTATCTTCTTTCTTTGGGCATGTCTCTTCTTTCTCTATCAGTCAGTCCAGACCACTAAAACAATGCGTTATTTTTTACTGCTCTATCCTTTTTTTGCTATCTTTGCCGGCATCGGATTTACATTAGTAATCCATCATTGGAATAAATACCTTAAAGCAGGAGCTCTTCTCTTCGTTCTCCTCTGGCCGCTGCTCTTTTTTTCCATTTATACCAAGCCCCATACGAGAGTCACTGCCTCCCAATGGATAGATACAGTCATTCCCCCCAACAAACTTTTGTTAACTGAAAGCTGGGACGATGCATTACCACTTCCTATTACCCCACCTTCACCCAATATATATACGATTAACGAATTACCGTCATTTGATCCTGATTCTCCACAAAAATGGCAAAAAATGAATGATATGCTTGGGCATGGAGATTATCTTATTCTCTCTTCCAACAGAGGGTGGGGAAGTATTCCCACAGTTCCAGAGAGGTATCCGCAAATGTCACAGTTTTATAAAGATCTTTTTGCCGGCAAAACAGATTATAAAGAAGTTGCAGAGTTCACGTCTTATCCATCGTTACAATATCTCGGCATTCCGATTACGATCCCTGATGATGGAGCGGAAGAAGCTTTCACTGTCTATGACCATCCAAAAGTCATGATTTTTAAACACCAGCGCTAACGTTTGCCCATACATCCACGTCCCAAAATTAGTCATATTTTGGCCTCAAGAACCTCTTGAGAATAACCAAAAACAGCTCTGGAGAGCCTGGACGAAGTTGGAACTTTTTATAACCGACTTTTATCTTTAAATATTTAATCGAAGTCATCTTTATAATGCAAACAGCGTGACCTCTCAATGGAAGATCTGGTTAAAGAGTGACATAATATTGTTTTTTAGAGTTGTTGATAGGTGAATGAGTTTATTTTCTTTATTAATGCAGTTAGGCTATAATGAACGCACATGATTGAACTAAAAAAGACACTTCGGATACTTCCAATTCATGTTATTAATCCACAAGCCAATAAGGAAAGATCAATCAATACAGGAGATGAACTCGAATCACTCATCAAAACATTAGGGGGAGAGATCCCCGATCGTATTATTCAACATCTTGAACACCCCGATCAAGCAACGTATATTGGGAAAGGAAAAGTACTTGAAGTATTAGAAAAAATTAAAGAATTATCAATTGATGTGGTCGTGTTGAATACCATGGCTAAACCGAAACAAGTCCATACGCTTAAGACACGATTTCAACAAGCAAATCCCCGAATCGATGTTTGGGATCGAATGGATTTAATCCTGCAAATCTTTGATAAACATGCAACAACGACTGAAGCAAAACTCCAAATAGAACTTGCTCGAATGCGATACATGGGACCAAGAATTTATGGTATGGGTGCGATTATGTCACGACAAGGTGGAGGAATAGGAACGCTTGGAGTCGGAGAAACCAATACTGAGCTTATGAAACGCCACTGGCGCGGTGAAATAAAAAAAGTTACTGATCAGCTTGATAAAATTAACGAAGCTCATAATGCACAACTTGAGCAGCGAAAGCGAGCAGGATTTAAAACAGTCTCAATCGTCGGGTACACAAATGCAGGCAAAAGCTCGCTCTTTAATCTTTTATCAGGCGGAAATGTCCTCGTCGAAAATGCATTGTTTGCAACACTTGATAGTAGTGTCAGCAAAATATATATCCCACAAATTGAAAAAGAAATTTTACTCACTGACACAATTGGATTTATCCGAAATTTGCCACCGCGCTTAATTCAGGCATTTAAATCAACACTTATGGAATCTGTCCATGCAGACATATTGTTACACGTAATCGATGTTTCTGATTCCGAAGTTGAGGAGAAAATACATGTAGTTAATAACATTCTCCATGAACTTGGTATTCATCTTGACGCCCATATGATCTATGTCTTCAATAAAATTGACATAGCACCCAATCTTGATGAAGAAGGTCTCCGAACAAAATATGCGGAGTATTCCCCAATTTTTATATCGGTAAACAAACAAAAAGGCATTGATAAAATTTTTAAAACAATCGCGAAGAGGCTTGAAAAAGAAGGTCAGACACAACCCACTACAGTATTAGTGTCTCAAAGAGAAACCTAGTTTTATGATGAGTTTGAACCAATAAATGATAAAGATAGAGAAGAAATTGAAAGAATACTCACGACAGGTAAATACAAAAACTTCTAAAAAACATCAGCTAGAAAGCCTTGATCGTAATGCCCCGAGGGTACAACCTTGGAACTTTTTATCTAATAATATAACTACTAACCATCTTCTATTTCCGAATAAAATTGAACCCTAATTTGCCGGTTAAATGTATTGAAGTAACTCTGGAATCTCTTTAATTCCAAACTTATCATTAAAATGACCTCCATTCTTGATAAGAATGAATTCACCGTGCAATCGCTTAGTCATTGATTCAACTGTAAACGGAGTCATATAAGGGTCGTTATTTGAAGTAATACAATATATTTTATCAGTGTTTTTTATAATTTCTGAATGATTTATTGCATTTGGCCAAAATAACCTATGTTCTTCTGTAAGATCATTAAAATCCCAACCTGCGATCAAATAGAGATTATGAAGTTTATGTTTCTCTGCCAGCCGCATTGCCAATAAACAGCCAATACTATGACCGATCACAATTGTATCTTTATCAAGAGTGGCGAGCTTTTCAATTTCTTTTAACTGGAGTTGCATATCTGGCAAATCCGTATGCATTGTGGAAAGATCAGGTAAAAATACAAGATATTCTTGTTTCTCAAGTTCTTCTTTAAGCCAATTATACCAATTGCTCGTTGGTTTTTGATACCACCCTTGTAGAATAACTGCTTTCTTCATAGAGTTATTGTAGCATATTTCGAGGCTAAAAAAAATTGCTAGAGAGCCTGGATTCGAACTTTAAATCCATCTATGGTATAAATGACTATATGAAAATAAAAATTGAAGAACTTGAACAACTAATACTGCTGACACTCCTCACAAAATACACCCTTGAAGAGGCCAACTTAATTAAAGATGTTGTTCTCTTTGGAGAGCTTTCAGGCAAACCTTCGCATGGCCTCCTCCGATTACTTAAAGAAAACTTTGGTGTTTTTACCGATACTATTAAAGGAAAACCAGTACTTATAAGAAAAACAGATGTGTCTACCTTGATAGATGGCAATGGAAATGTGGGAATGCTTATGGGCTCACTTGCAATGCAAGAAGTTATAAAACTTGGAGCAAAACATGGCATTGGGATTGTTGGAACAAAAGGTAGTGTCAATTCTACTGGTTCACTCTCTTATTACAGCGAAAAATAGCAAATGAAAACCTTATCGCTATTATTTTTACTCATAGCACTGCAAACTTAAAACGAGGAAAAACTGAGGTAGATAAAGCTTTATTAGAAAAATTAAAGTATAATTTAAGTTTATAGAATTCTGTAGAGAAGCTGATTCTTGATCAACAGGTTTGCAGTCGCTCAACTACGAATAGCTTCGAAACGTGTTGCCTCGAACCTGTGATCATTCTGCAAAAATTGTTTTGTATGCTTGTACCGTCTTCGCAGGTGAAAATATCGAAATAATTAATTCTTTAGGCTTTACATACTTTTTCTTCTCTTTTACTATCTGAATTATTGCTTTTGCTAACGCCGGCACATCAGCGGGAGGGACAATCTCTCCCATTGCGGTTTGGGTAATTGGAACGCAGACACCAGGAAGATCGGTGGAGACCACTGGTGTACCACATGACATTGCTTCCACTTGTACCATCCCAAACGCTTCAGTATTATTGGTGCTGGGAAGTACAAAAACATCCAGCAAAGAATAAAACGCACCAAGCGAAGCATCAGGCAGCTCACCCAAAAGAAATACATTTTTGGAATGCGTTTGCAATAATTCTTCAATTTGTTGCCGGTATGCCGTTTCCCCCACAACTTTTTGCGGACCGGCAAGAACTATCACAAAACGTTCCCCCAGCTCTTTTTGCAATAAGGGAATTGCTTCCAATAAATAGTGAATACCTTTCTCAGCCGAAATTCTTCCCAAATAACCAATATAATAATCCGTATTGGGCAAACGTTTCTCTACAGTTTGGCGAATAGTTGGATCAATGTGAGGAAACTCCACTATCGGGAAAATGCCTCTGACATCTTTAGCAAACCGCTGTAGCACAACATTGTGTTTGGCAAAATCGTCAGTTAACGTACTCACCGAATCAGCAAACAAAAGCGTCACACTATTGATAAGTCGCAGTATGTATGCAATTATTTGTGTACCCATACCCCCTGAAAGACTTACTTCGCAAATATAAAGACAATGCACTTTTTTACCCATTATTTTTGCCAATAATGCCAGAAGTAACCCCTCAACCTGCGGCTGGACAATCATCACATCGTCCGTCTTCTGAAGCGTTTGAATCGCTTTACTCAAAAAACTCGGCATGAAAAATCCTTTACTCAGACGAAATAAAAAGGGGACTCGTATCACATGCACTTTGTTTATAACCTCTGTCTCAGGTAACTGTTTGTAATGCTGGGTTGTGAGAATTGTTATGTCATAGCCGTCATTTGCTAATGCCTGTGCCAGATGTTTGATCGACAGCGTCAAACCACTGATATGCGGGGAATAATAAGAAAGACTTATCAAAATTTTCTTCATCGTGTACAATACATTATACAACTATGAAGATCGGTTTTGATTTAGATAAAGTGTTTATTGACACACCACCTCTTGTTCCCAATGTCGTCATTAATAAGTTTTATAAAAAACGTGACAATGGCATTTTGCTTTATCGTATTCCTTCCCGTCGAGAACAACTGCTGCGAAAAGCCACTCACATTCCACTTTTGAGGCGTGGCATCAGGAAAAATTTAGCCTTTCTTCGCTCAATTCCAAAAGAAAAGCATCAACTCTATCTTATCTCCAGTCGCTTTAAATTTTTGGAACCGCAAACGGTGCGACTGATTAAAACCTATGGACTCGATGAAATTTTTGATGAAATGTATTTTAATTATGATAACAGACAACCTCATGAGTTCAAAAATGGTGTACTAAAAAAACTCAAGCTTGATATTTTTGTCGATGATGATTTATCATTGGTGCGGTACGTTGCGAAAGATAATCCAAAAACAAAATTTTTTTGGTACGATCAAAATAAACACACAGGAATGATAGAAAAAAATATCCAAGCCATTTCAGAGCTTGGAGAAATTTTTCATTACTAAATGCACTACTGAAACTTTTCACTTTGCATTTTTAACTTTTAATTAAATCTATGTATCCTTCTGACATTCATGCAGTTTTAGTTTGGTGGTTCGTCTTATTTTTATTTGGCGTTGGTTTTTTGCCGCTCACTTTTGCGCTCTTCTCGCCGTTTTTTGACAAGGGTTATATTTTTTCCAAACTCATAGGCGTATTGCTCGTGGGCTATATCGTTTTTGTTCTGGGTGCGTTTCGCATTGCACCCTTTTCTGTGCCGGTTATTATTGTTGTCGCACTTGTACTTACTGGAGGGCTTTACTTTTTCTTACCGGAACGTTGGAGAGTAGTATATACGCTGAAGAAATCCTGGCTCACGTTTGCTATTGAGGAACTTACTTTTTTAGTAATTCTCTTTATTTGGGCATATGTTCACTCTTTTGCGCCAGATATCCATGGCCTCGAAAAATTCATGGATTATGGATTTGTGAATGCTTTTCTCCGCACTGAATATCTTCCTCCCGTTGATATATGGTTTCCTCCCGCGACAATTAACTATTATTATTTTGGCCATTTACTCACTGCCATGCTTACCAAACTTTCCAACCTTCCTTCCGCAATCACTTTTAACCTCATGCTTTCAACCATAGTTGCCTTCTGCTTTACTGAAACCTTTTCGCTCGGCGCAAATCTGTATGCAAAAATAGGTAAAAGCGGAAAAATCTCCAATCTCAAATTAATACTCTCCGGTATTTTGACCGCTTTTCTTGTAACTTTCGCCGGTAACTTACATGTATTGTATGCGTTATTTAAACCATACAATACCGACAATCCAGTACCCATGTGGCAATTACCATTTCAACCCAACTCTTTTCCTAACGGTTACTGGTATCCAAATGCAACTCGCTTTATCTATCACACCATCCATGAATTTCCTATTTACTCATGGGTCGTAGCAGATTTACATGGACATGTCTTAGATATTCCTTTTGTATTACTGGCTATAAGTTTACTTTTTTCACTCCTTACGCACCACACTGAACAAAGCCGTGAGGAACGAGAGAAGATTAAGAAAACATTCCAAATCAACCCTTATCACTTAGGATTTATCGGCTTTGTACTCTCATGTATGTATATGACCAATGCATGGGACGGGGCAATTTATTGGTTGTTGGCAATGATGGTCCTTCTGGTTATCCATTGGCAAAAACTCCCGAGCTATGAGAAGTTATTCAGCAACGGTGAATCCTTGCAAGTTAGCAATAAGAAGAAAGCAAATGAGACACATGCTTTCACGCAATGGAAATGGCCATGGTTAAGAGATTTGGGGATATCGGTCGCGATTGTAAGTGTGGGATTATTTATCTTTAATACACCCTATAATCTCTTTTTTAATGCTTCAGCGATTGTAAAAGGTATTGGTATTTTATGCGCCCCTTCCTTTTTAACGCATATCGGCCATGTCGGACCATTTCTCTTTGAACCCAACCATTGTCAACGTTCCTATTGGTGGGAACTATTAACCCTTTATGGTTTCTTTTATTTTTTTGTGGTGGCATTCAGCACCTTTATTTTACGCTCAAAGGAACATTCGCAGACTGATACGTTTGTCTTATTACTAATGATTTTGTCGACTTTCTTAATCATCGTTCCAGAATTTTTCTATCTGAAAGATATTTATCCTGAACACTACAGAGCAAATACCATGTTCAAACTTGTTTTTCAGGCATTTATTGTGCTAAGTATCAGTAGTGGTTACGTTATTGTGCGTCTCACGTCCAGCATGGAAAATAGGGGGCTTGCAAAGCGTCTACTAAAAGGAGTATTTCTCGTGCTCACAACGATGCTTGTTTACTTCGTCATGTCCTATCCGTTCCTGGCAGTAAGAGCCTACTATAATGACTTTAAAAACTATCAAGGCCTCAATGGAATAAACTATCTCAGAACGCTGTATCCTGAGGATTATGTGGGCATCCAATGGCTTAATACCAATGTGCGAGGACAACAAGTAATCGTGGAAGCCCAAAGTGATTCGTATACAGATTTTGAGAGAATTTCTGCCAATACCGGTTTGCCAACTATTCTTGGCTGGACTGTCCATGAATGGTTATGGCGAGGATCCTATGATGTCCCGGCACCGAGAATCATTGAGGTGAAAACTATTTATGAGACACATGACGCCCAAACTGCCAATCAAATATTGAAAAAGTATGATGTACGCTACGTCTATGTTGGAACGCTGGAATATCAAAAATATCCAAATCTGCAAGAAGCTAAATTCAATCAACTCGGCAAAATTGTCTTCCAACACGGCTCTACAAGGATTTATAAACTTAACTGAGAGTAAATTACTTTAATTCGATAGAGCTATACCATTCAGAAATTGATTATCGGTATTTAAGCAGTAAGTTTCACCAAATGTAAATCAGTACCAATAAACTGTCTGAGCCGCGTTTCATACTGATTAAAGTTATCAAAGAATTGATGGATGTCATATTCGAACTCTTT